>NZ_JBQCWY010000452.1:0-2512 GCF_051956955.1 Neisseria sp. P0021.S005
TCCAAAAAATCAATCAAGACGTGAACATAGGCCGCTTCCACTTGCGAGAGCGGATGCTCGCACACTTGGGCATGCAGATAGTGTTTGAAATCCTCTTCTTCGGCGATGTTGCTCCAAATATCTTCGGCATCGTCGCCGCTCAACTGCTGACCTGCGCGCGGCATGGTTACCGCACGGTTGAGCCCGCTATCGGCAAATTCATCGCTTTCCGGACGCTCAAGCAGAGGATTGTCTGACAACCAGTCTTCCACTTCGCGCTCAAGCTCAAGACCCGACATCTGCAAGATGCGCAGAGACTGTTGCAGCCGCTGGTTGAGCTGCTGGGTCTGTTTGAGTTTAAGGACGAGTGAAGACATAGTGTTTAATTCGAAATGTATGGATAGTTTTTCAGACGGCCTTTATACGGCAGGCCGTCTGAAAGATTAGTTTATCGGTATTATATTTGTATTTTTAGTGATTATTCCAATATTTATAGCCGCCCTCAATTGAAATGAGGGTCTCATATACCGTCAAATATGCATTCAATATTTGAAATTTTCACCCAAATAAACCGAACGGACTTGTTCATTGTTGACTAAATCATCCGGCTTGCCTGAAGCCAATACCGTACCGTCGCTGATGATGTAGGCACGGTCGCAGATGCTGAGGGTTTCGCGCACGTTGTGGTCGGTAATCAATACGCCGATACCGCGTGATTTGAGGAACTCGATGATTTTCTGAATATCGATGACGGCAATCGGGTCAACGCCGGCAAAAGGTTCGTCCAACAAAATGAAACGCGGCTGCATGGCCAACACGCGCGCGATTTCGACACGGCGGCGTTCGCCACCGGACAAGGACGGCGCAGGGTTGTTGCGCAGGCGCTCAATATTCAAATCTGCCAACAGTTTTTCAAGTTCGGCATCGATGCGGCTTTTGTCCTTCATGCTGATTTCCAAAATGGCGCGGATATTTTGTTCCACGGTCATTTTGCGGAAAATCGAGGCCTCCTGCGGCAGATAGCCAACGCCGAGGCGGGCGCGTTCGTGAATGGGCAGGTGGCGCAATTCTTGGCCGTCCAACATTACGCTGCCTGCATCGGCGGCAATCAGGCCGACTATCATGTAAAAGCTGGTGGTCTTACCCGCGCCGTTGGGGCCGAGCAGGCCGATGACTTCGCCGCTTTCGATTTCAAGGGAGAAGCTTTTGACGACTTGGCGTTTTTTGAAACTTTTTTGCAGGTTTTGAACCACAAGACGGCTGTTGTTTGCGCTCATATTCTGTTGACTTTCGATATTGACCTCAGGCCGTCTGAAACTTTTTCAGACGGCCTTTTTGTGTGTTTTCTTATTTGTTTTTCTGCGTACTGGACGGCTGGATAACAACGCTGACGCGGCCGGATTTGGCGGCGGATTTCACACCGGATTTGGCGCTGCCGTTGATGGTGTAAACCTCGGTTTTGGTGTTGTAAGTGATGACCGCACCTTCGGCCACATCGCCGCCGCGCTGTACTTTGGCATTGCCGGACAGAGTAACGAGGTTGGCTGCGGAAGAATACATGACGGTATTGGCTTGGCCGTTGACTACGCCTTTGCCGCCGTCCAACTCTTGGCTGAATTTGACGGGCGAGCCGGTGGCTTTCATCAACTGCTCGCTTTTGTCGTTGCGCGAAACGGTCACGCTGCCGGCACGGATATTGAGCGTGCCTTGTTTGATGATGACGTTGCCGGAAAAGGTGGTGCTTTGGTTGTTTTGGTCAAGCGAGCCTTGGTCGGCTTCGATTTGAATCGGCTGCTTGCTGTCGCTTTGCAGGGCAAAGGCCGGGCTGGCGGCAAAAACGGCAACAAGGGCTAAAGTTTTACAAATTTTTTGTATCATAAATTGTGGCTTTCACTTTGGAAGGGAAATTCAGCAAACCGGTTTTGTGATCATAAGTCATGCCGTTTGCCTGACCGCTGGACTGTCCGTATTGGAAAGTAACGGGGCTGTCGGTATGGGCGTATTGCGCCTCGGTATCGACATTCAAGCGTTCGGTTTTGACGATGCCGGCCAAACGCTTGGCATCTGCCGCTTTGTTTAAGACAACATTCTGTTCAAAAACGACTTTCTTGTTTTGAATATTGTACGCTGCTTTGTCACTGCCGACTTCGTACAGCAGGCTGCCGTCGCGGTAAAACGAAAGATGTGGTTTGTCCAAATGCACGTCTGCGCTATTCGGATATTGGACGGCATCGACCGCGCTCAGGTTTTCTTTCAGACGGCCTTCTTGGTCAAAACGTTTGCCGTTGATGCCTTTCATCGAATATTGCGGCTCATTCGGATTGAGGACGACTTCTTCGACCTGCACTTCGCTGATGCGGCCGAGCCACGCCGCCAGTGCGCCGAGTGAAACGGCCAACACCAGCGGAAAGGCGATTCCGTAACGCCATCTGATTTTCATCGTACATACTCTTTCAAAGCAGGTTCAAGCGTACCTTGCGCCTGCATAATCAAATCGCACACTTCACGCACCGCGCCTGCGCCGCCGGAACGT
>NZ_JBQCWY010000453.1:0-2445 GCF_051956955.1 Neisseria sp. P0021.S005
AGATGTGTATAAGATGCAGGTTAATGAGTGTATTACGCGAATATGGGGAAGGTCGCCCCATTGAAGACAGAGAGGCAGGCCGTCTGAAAATTCGGTACAATACACACGAAATTCCCACAACACATACACTAAGGAAACACATGAAAGCCTATCACGACCTTATGCGCCATGTTCTCGACAATGGCATCGACAAATCCGACCGTACCGGCACCGGCACGCGTTCCGTGTTCGGTTACCAAATGCGTTTTGATTTGAGTGAAGGCTTTCCGCTGTTAACCACCAAAAAACTGCATCTGCGCTCGATTATTCATGAGCTACTTTGGTTTCTCAAAGGCGATACCAACATCAAATACCTGAAAGAGAACAACGTTTCCATTTGGGACGAATGGGCGGACGAAAACGGCGATTTAGGCCCGGTTTACGGCTACCAATGGCGCAGTTGGCCTGCACCCGACGGCCGCCATATCGACCAAATTGCCAACGTGGTGGAACAAATCAAGAAAAATCCCGACTCGCGCCGCCTGATTGTGTCCGCATGGAATCCGGCTTTGGTCGATGAAATGGCCTTGCCGCCTTGCCACGCGCTGTTTCAGTTTTACGTTGCCAACGGCAAACTGTCTTGCCAGCTTTACCAACGCAGCGCCGATATTTTCCTTGGCGTACCGTTCAACATCGCCAGCTACGCATTGTTGACCATGATGATGGCCCAAGTATGCGGACTGGAAGCAGGTGAGTTTATCCATACGTTTGGCGATGCGCATTTGTACAGTAACCATATCGAGCAGGCCCAGCTACAATTAAGCCGCGATTTCCGAAACCTGCCGACCATGAAAATCAACCCTGAAGTCAAAGACTTGTTTGAATTTAAATTTGAAGACTTTGAATTGGAAGGCTACGATCCGCATCCGCATATCAAAGCAGCCGTATCGGTGTAATCTAAGTTGAAAATAAAAAGGCCGTCTGAAACTTCAGACGGCCTTTTGTTTAGGCAGGGTTATTGACGTTTCGCGCCATAGCCACCGATTAAGTGTTCGGTTGCATCTTTGTTTTTCAAGCCGTAAGTGCCGCCAATTTCTGCAGCATTGGGGCCGTAGAATTTGCCGTTCAGGTTGCCGCTTAACTTGTCATCGGCCGTGCTGACTTTACCGGAGAAGAGGTTGCCGTCTTTCCAGCTTGCCGTACCTTTGAAATCATAGTTGTTATCTGCTTTGGATACGCGCTTACCATTTTCTAAAGTATGGAAGTGTGAGTTTGACGTTTCAAAACGGACGCCTTTGAGGCCGAAATCAACGATAGCCATGACATTGGAAGTCAACTGACGATTGTTCTTGTCGGTAACCACATAGGCAGTGGAAATACCTTTGTAGGTGGCTGTTCCTTTAGCAGGCAGGGTTGTGAAGACAGTTTCATCGCCCAGGCTTTGGTAGCCTTGGTATACATGTCCTTTAGGGTCGGTGTAATACGCGAAGGTTTGATATGTCCAGCCGGCCGCAGAAGGATCATGCAACACAATTTTGGTGCCGTCATCAAAGTTGATAACATAAACGCCATCGAATTGTTTATCGAAGACTAAGCCATTTTTATCAGTGCGGAAGTAGGCTAACTTATCGCTGTCAATTTTATTAAAGGTTGCCAGACCAGTACGATGTTGCAGATTTTTTTGGTATAAAGCGTCTAAGTCTCTAATTTTAGCTTTAATTTCCTTTATTTTGTCATGATCAACTTGGCCAGACTCTGAGTTTTGTTCTTTTTTTAGATTTTCTTTTTCAGCTTCTAACTTCTTATAAAGTTCAACAATACGTTCATCCAAAGTTGATTTGCCGTATGCGAATTCGGTATTTTTCTCTTTGCCCGTTTGTTCGCTGACATCAGTTTGAGTATTGCCTTTTGAATATACTTTGGCAATAACAGAAGCGTAGCTTGTCCATGTAGTTTGGGTTGCGTTGCCATCAGTGGTCTTGTTAAATAACACAACGCCGTCCATTTTGACTTCATCATTGCTGTTAAAGTCAATAGAACTGATCAGGCCATTTTGGTTACGGTCTTGATTGTCTGTTTGGAACATTTTGCCTGCGGCATCTTTGCGGATTTGTACGTTAGGGTTGGATTGCTGTGCACCTTTGGAGGAGATGAAATGTGTGTGCAAAGGCTGGGTAACGTTGGCCGGATCGATTGGATCTTCATCGGTCAGTTTGGCGAGGTTGTCGGCACTGTTGGTAAGCGTAGTAGACGGCGCTTTCGGAGTGTTGACATTGCTGTTATTGTTGGCAGGATTGCCATTATTGCCAGTAGAGTTGCCGGTATTATTGGTAGGAGTCGCGCCGGTGCTTAAAGCAGATGAACCGCCGCCTCCGCCACCACCGCATGCGGACAAGATGGCTGCGCTGATGGCTGTAAAAACGATGGTTTTAAGTTTGGTTTGGATGTTTGACATGAGATTCCCTG
>NZ_JBQCWY010000454.1:0-2507 GCF_051956955.1 Neisseria sp. P0021.S005
GCATCCGTCCAATGAGTGTCATGAGTGGCACGATTACTGAAAAACAATACGAAACTGTGTGCGGACATAAGCTTTAATCCACACTTATTCACAAAGTTATCCACAGTTTAAATATTTAAAAGGCCGTCTGAATGCTTTGAATATCAAGTTTCAGACGGCCTTTTTATGTTTTGATGGAAATTTATCTTCAAATTTATCCACAAAATTTGTTTATTCAAAAATAATTTATTACAGCGATTCATCTACGCTCAAAATTTGCTTCATTCTTTGTAAGAGCATTTCACAAAATACTGCTTTCTACTCTATTTACTGACTTACTATCTGCTCAATCGATCTGTATTTACAGACTGCTATGCATCAAACTGGATCTGCGCTAAATCCTTTTCACAAAGGTATTCCAATCTTTTGGAAAAAATTTGCTTCTCCAAATAAATACCTTTCCTTTGATGATACAGCCCTTCTTTAACGCAGCCTTGCTCCTGTTTCTCCGTCAATAATCTGGCTAGGCGTTTTCTGCTTACCTATCAATCCGCCTACAACCCAGACTTTCCTGCCAAACTGTCTTCTGACTTCCCTTTCCGTTTTGCATGCCCGTTTTCCTGCACGATTGCATGAAGTAGAGACTAAAGGCATTTCCAAAACCTGACACAAACGCCTTGCACCTACATGCGCAGGAACTCTGACAGCCAATTTACTGCGTCCTTTTCCACGCAATGATGGCAATACTTTTTTGCCGACCGGCAATAAAAAAGTTTTCGGAGCAGGCCATGCTTCATGCAGCATAGTTTGGATATTTTCAGACGGCCTTTGCAGCAAAGGTTGCAACTGTTCCAAGCTATGGCCAATGACAATCATGCCTTTGTGTTGCGGTCGTTTTTTCAGATGAATCAGTTGATTGAGTGCTTTAGGCAAAGTAGGGACACAGCCCAAGCCATAGCAAGACTCGGTAGGATAGGCGACCAAACCGCCTTTTTTAAGATGCGCCTGCAGCCTGCATTGGGCTGCAGCCGATAAAATTCTGGGAAACATCATCATCATACCAAGGCCGTCTGAAACTGAGATTGTCGGACAATCTGTGTTCAGACGGCCTATTTCTATTCATTATTAACGGTTGATGGCTTTATCGGCAATGTCTTTACGGTATTGCATACCGTCAAAACGGATTGTTTCCAATGCCTCATAAGCCTTGCTTTTAGCTTGGGCAACATCATCGCCCAAACCGACTACACACAATACACGGCCGCCGTTGGTTACAACTTCTCCTTTTTCATTCGTTGCAGTACCGGCATGGAAAACTTTACCGATTTGATTGGCCTTATCCAAGCCGAAGATCACATCGCCTTTTTTCGGGGAGTCAGGATAATTTTGTGCGGCCAACACCACGCCTACTGCAGTTTGCGGATTCCATTTGGCAGCAACACTATCCAGTTTGCCGTCGATTGCCGCTTCAACCAAGTCCACCAAATCGCTATCCAAACGGCTCATAATCGGCTGGGTTTCAGGGTCGCCGAAACGGCAGTTGAATTCAATGGTATAAGGCGCACCGGTTTTATCAATCATCAAGCCCGCGTATAAAAAGCCGGTAAACTCATGACCTTCTGCTTTCATACCTGCCACGGTCGGCAAAATAATTTCATTCATCGCGCGCTCGTACACATCAGGCGTTACCACCGGAGCAGGGCTGTATGCGCCCATACCGCCGGTATTAGGGCCTTTGTCGTCATCCAACAGGCGTTTATGGTCTTGACTGGTTGCCATCGGCAAAACATGATTGCCGTCCACCATAACGATAAAGCTTGCTTCCTCGCCTTGCAGGAAATCTTCAATCACGACACGCGCGCCTGCATTGCCCATTTTGTTGCCCAACAACATATCGTCAATAGCGGCATGGGCTTCATCCAAAGTCATGGCGACAATCACGCCTTTACCGGCAGCCAAACCATCCGCCTTAATAACAATTGGCGCACCTTTTTGATTGACGTAATCATGTGCCGCATCGGCATTTTCAAAGGTTTGGTATTGCGCGGTTGGAATGTTATATTTTGCCATAAACGCTTTAGCAAAATCCTTTGAGCTCTCCAGCTGGGCCGCGTATTGAGTCGGGCCAAAAATCTTCAATCCGGCAGCACGGAAGTCATTCACCACACCCGCAGCCAAAGGCGCTTCAGGGCCGACTACGGTAAAGGCAATATTTTCATTACGGCAAAAATCAATCAAATCTTGATGTGCCGTCAACGCCACATTCTGCAGTTTAGGCTCAATTGCCGTTCCGGCATTACCAGGTGCAACAAAGACAATTTCTACTTTAGCCGACTGCGCCAATTTCCAAGCCAGTGCGTGTTCACGTCCACCATTACCAATAACGAGCAATTTCATACCATCTCCTTGAAGAATAGATGTTGTAAATAAAATTCAATCGATGGAATATTGTTCCATCTTGCATAGCTGTTTCAAATTAAGAATAATATTGCACCAAGACAACCATACTCTAATTTCAAACAACGAAA
>NZ_JBQCWY010000455.1:0-2473 GCF_051956955.1 Neisseria sp. P0021.S005
GACTCAACATGTTTTCCAAAAGGAAACTTTCCATGGCTCAAACTCAGTCGAGTGCGAACTTGAAGCTGATTAATACGGTTTTTGCCGCTATGCTTGTGAGCATGGTCGGCTATTTTATTTATTGGGGCCTGGGTTATACCCACTACAACCACTCCGGCCTGTTTATCCTTGCTACCTTTTTCGGCGTCTTCATGGCGTTTAATGTGGGTGGTAACGATATTGCTAACTCTTTCGGTACAAGTGTCGGCTCCGGCACATTGACTATTCCGCAAGCTTTGCTGATTGCGGCAGTATTTGAAGTCAGCGGCGCAGTGATTGCCGGCGGCGAGGTAACAGATACCATCCGTAAGGGTATTGTCGATTTGAATGGCATGCATCTGGATCCGATGCAGTTTGTTTTTATTATGATGTCTGCGCTTTTGGCTGCGGCATTGTGGCTGCTTTTTGCATCGCGCAAAGGTCTGCCGGTTTCTACGACACACGCCATTATCGGCGGTATCGTCGGTAGTGCCTTGTGTATGGCGGCATTGAACGGTGTGGATTCCATTGCGCTGATTCAATGGGACAAGTTGGGCGAAATTGCCTTGTCTTGGATTTTGTCTCCGGTATTAGGTGGCATCGTTTCCTATCTATTGTTTTCACGAATTAAGAAAAACGTTTTGGACTACAACTCTTGGGCCGATAATACGCTCAAAGGCATCAAGTTGGAGAAGAAAGCCTATAAAGAAGAACACCGCCTGTTTTTTGAAGCCTTGAGTGAATCTGAAAAAGTCGAATACGCCACCAAAATGGCGCACGATGCCCAAATTTATGATGAGCCGGACTTTGATCCTGAAGAATTGCAGTCTGAGTATTATCGCGGTCTGCACCGCTTTGACAGCCGTAAGGGCGAAGTAGATTCTTATAAAGCCCTGCATTCCTGGGTGCCGTTTATCGCTTCTGTCGGCGGCATGATGATTGCGGCCATGTTGATTTTCAAAGGTCTGAAAAATCTGCATTTGGGTATGAGCAATGTCAACAGCTTCCTGACCATTTTCATGATCGGCGCGGCTATTTGGATGGGTACGTTTGTATTTGCCAAAAGTTTAAAACGCAAAGATTTGGATAAATCGACTTTCCAAATGTTCTCATGGATGCAGGTATTTACTGCTTGCGGTTTTGCATTCAGCCATGGTGCGAACGATATTGCCAATGCGATTGGTCCGTTTGCCGCGATTATGGATGTGTTGCGTACCAACAGCATTACCGCTCAAAACGCTGTGCCTCCGATTGCCATGTTGACTTTCGGTATCGCTTTGATCGTCGGCTTGTGGTTTGTCGGTAAAGAAGTGATTAAAACCGTAGGCACCAGCTTGGCAGAAATGCACCCCGCGTCAGGCTTCTCAGCAGAGCTTTCTGCTGCCGCTGTTGTGATGGCAGCATCATTTATGGGCTTGCCTGTTTCCAGTACCCATATCTTGGTGGGTGCAGTTTTGGGTATTGGCTTGGTTAACCGCAATGCCAACTGGAAATTGATGAAACCGATCGGCCTTGCTTGGGTTATTACCTTGCCTGCTGCTGCCGTTTTGTCTGTTGTCAGCTATTTGGTTTTGCAAACAGTGTTTTAATTGATTATTTGATTTAAAAAGGCCGTCTGAAAGATATTTCAGACGGCCTTTTATGTTCATAAGAGGAGATTTTAATTTGCTTTAATGTTGAACAAATAATGCTGTTCAATGTTTGAACTGATACAAGAATAATCAAGGTAATAGAGAAATATCTTATTGGGAATAGCTTAGAAAAGATTTTGGGGCTTAGTGAGGGCAAACAAAGCTATTTTTAATTAGCCCACTATAAGGTTAAGGCAATAAAAAAGCCCCAATTCATCGACGTTTAAGTGCCGTATTGAATTGGGGTTTTTCTATTTAGTATGAGCCTTATCGAGCCGTCTGAACATTATTCAGCAGCTTCGTGGTCTCAGCTTGAGTAGGAGCCGTTTCTGCTTCAGCGGTAGCCTTAGCGGCTTGACGTTCGGCTTGTGCAGCCAATGCCTGTTGAACGGCTGGGTGCTGTTGGGCGATGGTTTGTTCTTCTGCGCTGACTTCGCCTTTGAAGCGGTTGTTCAAGTCAAAACGTTTGCCGCCGCGAGCCAGGGCTTTCAGGTAGCGTGGACGGCGGCAGTGGTTGGCCAGTACGCGTGCAATCAGTGCAGGGTCGTATTGGGGCAGGGCGGCAACCAAGTCTTGGTCGATACCGACGGCCAACGGTTTGAATCGTTTGAATACATCATATTTGCCGTAGATGTGGTCGGCAATCATGTCTGTCTGTTTTTTCTTGCTCATGGTTTGGACGGCAGATTTCAGCGCAGCGCCCAAAGCGGTTTCTTGTGCCATTGCGGTTGTATTCCTCTAATATAAATCCGTATTTTCGTCATACGGCAATAAGGTGCTATTGTAGTATAAAGACTGTGATTTGGCTAAATTTTTCTGAGAAT
>NZ_JBQCWY010000456.1:0-2472 GCF_051956955.1 Neisseria sp. P0021.S005
TATTGGAAACCGCGCGCTTCGAGGCGGCCCATCATGGAGGCTTGGGAAGACATGGAGTCTTTGGCGTAGATTTCGCTGACCGCTGCCTGGGTTTTGACGCGCTGCAATTCTTCTTCGGAAACGCCGTGGTCGGCAATGTCTTTGATTTCTTGGCGCAGCTGGGCAATCAAAGTATCGGTTTTCACGCCTTCGGCAGGCATGGCCATCACGCTGAACAGCGGAATTTCACGGCTGATGATGTCGTAATGCGTTCCTGCGTTCAATGCGGTTTGCTTGCCACGCACGAGGTTTTTATCAAAACGGCTGGACGCGTTGCCTGCCAAAATATCGGAGAGGATGTCGAGGGCGAAAGGCATCGTGTCATCGAGTTTTTGGAGTTTCGGTACACGGAAGTTGATGGCAATCAGCGGCTGGTGTGTAACCGGAGAAGTGGCTTTGACCGTAACAGGCTTGCGCAAATAGGGTTCGGTATGGAGTTTGTTGCGCGGCGGCTGGGCTTTGGCGGGAATATCGCTAAAGAGTTTGGCGGCCGTCTGAAGCGTTTGTTTGGCATCGACATCGCCGACAATGACCAATACAGCATTGTTGGGCGCGTAATATTGTTTGTACCACGTGCGCAGGTCATCGGCTTTGAGGGTGTGCAAATCTTTCATGTAGCCGATGACGGAGGCGCGCATGGACGGTTGGGTAAAGGCGGCAAGATAGGCTTGTTCCCACATTTTGCCGTCGGCTGTGTCTTCCGTGCGTTGGCGGCGTTCTTCGCGGATGACGTTCATCTCGTTGAGGAATTCTTTGTCACTGAAGTTGAGGTTGTGCATTCGGTCTGCCTCGAGCTTCAGGATCTCAGGCAGGTTGGCGGCGGCGACGTTTTCGTAATACACCGTTTCATTTCGGTTGGTATAGGCATTGTTTTGTCCGCCCAGCTCGGACACGCGGCGGTTGAATTCGCCGGAGGGAACGTCTTTCGTGCCTTTAAACATCATGTGTTCCAAAGCGTGGCTCAGGCCGCTTTTGCCCGGTTTCTCATCCACGCTGCCGATTTTGTACCAAATTTGCGAAACGGCCACAGGCGCGCGGTGGTCTTCTTTGACGATGATTTTCAGACCGTTGGGCAGGGTTTCAGAAAGCGTCTGCGCCCATGAGGCGGCAGGCAGCGTGAAGGCAAGCATTAAAGCAATTCGGCGTAACATGGTTCAATCCGTAAAATGAAAATCAATCGCCAAAGTATAGCGGAAAATCTGCAAAGATAGGCCGAATGTTTCAGACGGCCTGCGGCCTTATCTGCTGATTCACATCAAGCGCGGCCGTTGCCAATCTTTACCGTCGCGCCTCATTCGCGGATAATCCCAAACATTCCCGTTTCCAACCATCACAAAGGAATCATCATGGCATTTTTGAAACTGACCGAACAAAATGTTCAAGGCAAAACCGTTCTGATCCGCGCCGATATGAACGTACCGTTTAAAGACGGCAACATCAGCGACGACACCCGTATCCGCGCTTCGCTCGCATCCATCAAATACTGCTTGGACAACGGCGCGTCTGTGATCG
The DNA here is from genome assembly GCF_051956955.1 of Neisseria sp. P0021.S005. Lineage (NCBI taxonomy): Bacteria > Pseudomonadati > Pseudomonadota > Betaproteobacteria > Neisseriales > Neisseriaceae > Neisseria > Neisseria sp. P0021.S005. Next base: position 1,552 of record NZ_JBQCWY010000456.1, read on the forward strand.
TGATGACCCACCTCGGCCGTCCGACCGAAGGCGAATTCCATCCTGAAGACGATGTAGCGCCTGTTGCCGCACATTTGGGCAAACTGTTGGGCAAAGACGTGAAAGTATTGAACGACTGGCGTGAAAACAAACCGACTTTGAACGCCGGTGATGTCGTGATGCTGCAAAACGTGCGCATCAACAAAGGCGAGAAGAAAAACGACTTGGAGCTGGGCAAAGCCTATGCTTCTTTGTGCGACGTGTTCGTCAACGACGCATTCGGTACCGCCCACCGCGCCCAAGCTTCGACTGAAGCCGTTGCCCAAGCCGCACCGGTTGCCTGCGCCGGCGTGTTGATGGCGGGCGAACTCGACGCTTTGGGCAAAGCCCTGAAACAACCGGCTCATCCGATGGTTGCCATCGTTGCCGGCAGCAAAGTGTCCACCAAACTGACCATCCTCGAATCTTTGGCCGACAAAGTCGACCAACTCATCGTCGGCGGCGGCATTGCCAATACCTTCCTGTTGGCAGAAGGCAAAGCCATCGGCAAATCTTTGGCCGAACACGATTTGGTGGAAGAATCCAAAAAAATCATGGCGAAAATGGCGGCTAAAGGCGGCTCTGTTCCGCTGCCGACCGACGTGGTTGTCGCTAAAGCCTTTGCCGCCGATGCGGAAGCTGTGGTGAAAGACATTGCCGACGTTGCCGAAGACGACATGATTTTGGACATCGGCCCTAAATCCGCTGCTGCTTTGGCCGATTTGCTCAAAGCTGCCGGTACGGTCGTATGGAACGGCCCGGTCGGCGTGTTTGAGTTTGACCAATTTGCCGGCGGTACCAAAGTATTGGCCGAAGCGATTGCCCAAAGCGATGCGTTCTCGATTGCCGGCGGCGGCGACACTTTGGCGGCGATTGCCAAATTCGGCGTAACCGATCAAATCA
>NZ_JBQCWY010000457.1:0-2471 GCF_051956955.1 Neisseria sp. P0021.S005
TATTGGAAACCGCGCGCTTCGAGGCGGCCCATCATGGAGGCTTGGGAAGACATGGAGTCTTTGGCGTAGATTTCGCTGACCGCTGCCTGGGTTTTGACGCGCTGCAATTCTTCTTCGGAAACGCCGTTGTCGGCAATGTCTTTGATTTCTTGGCGCAGCTGGGCAATCAGAGTATCGGTTTTCACGCCTTCGGCAGGCATAGCCATGACGCTGAACAGCGGCATTTCACGGCTGATGATGTCGTAATGCGTTCCTGCGTTCAATGCGGTTTGCTTGCCGCGCACGAGGTTGTTATCAAAACGGCTGGACGCGTTGCCTGCCAAAATATCGGAAAGGATGTCGAGGGCAAAAGGCATCGTGTCATCGAATTTTTGGAGTTTCGGCACACGGAAGTTGATGGCAATCAGCGGCTGGTGTGTGACCGGAGAAGTGGCTTTGACTGTAACAGGCTTGCGCAAATAGGGTTCGGTATGGAGCTTGTTGCGCGGCGGCTGGGCTTTGGCCGGAATATCGCCAAAGAGTTTGGCGGCCGTCTGAAGCGTTTGTTTGGCATCAACATCGCCGACAATGACCAATACGGCATTGTTGGGCGCGTAATATTGTTTGTACCACGCGCGCAGGTCGTCGGCTTTTAGGGTGTGCAAATCTTTCATGTAGCCGATGACGGAGGCGCGCATGGACGGTTGGGTAAAGGCGGCAAGATAGGCTTGTTCCCACATTTTGCCGTCGGCTGTGTCTTCCGTGCGCTGGCGGCGTTCTTCACGGATGACGTTCATCTCGTTGAGGAATTCTTTGTCGCTGAAGTTGAGGTTGTGCATGCGGTCGGCTTCGAGCTTCAGAATCTCGGGCAGGTTGGCGGCGGCGACGTTTTCGTAATACACCGTTTCATTGCGGTTGGTGTAGGCATTGTTTTGTCCTCCCAGCTCGGATACGCGGCGGTTGAATTCGCCGGAGGGAACGTCTTTCGTGCCTTTAAACATCATGTGTTCCAAAGCGTGGCTTAGGCCGCTTTTGCCCGGTTTTTCATCCACGCTGCCGATTTTGTACCAAATCTGCGAAACGGCCACTGGCGCGCGGTGGTCTTCTTTAACGATGATTTTCAGACCGTTGGGCAGGGTTTCAGAAAGCGTCTGCGCCCATGAGGCGGCAGGCAGCGCGAAGGCAAGCATTAAAGCAATTCGGCGTAACATGGTTTAATCCGTAAAATGAAAATCAATTGCCAAAGTATAGCGGAAAATCTGAAAGATTGGCCGAATATTTCAGACGGCCTGCAGCCTTATCTGCTGATTCACATCAAGCGCGGCCGTTGCCAATCTTTACCGTCGCGCCTCATTCGCGGATAATCCCAAACATTCCCGTTTCCAACCATTACAAAGGAATCATCATGGCATTTTTGAAACTGACCGAACAAAATGTTCAAGGCAAAACCGTTCTGATCCGCGCCGATATGAACGTACCGTTCAAAGACGGCAACATCAGCGACGACACCCGTATTCGCGCTTCGCTCGCATCCATTAAATACTGCTTGGACAACGGCGCGTCTGTGATCGTGATGACCCACCTCGGCCGTCCGACCGAAGGCGAATTCCATCCTGAAGACGATGTAGCGCCTGTTGCCGCGCATTTGGGCAAACTGTTGGGCAAAGACGTAAAAGTATTGAACGACTGGCGTGAAAACAAACCGACTTTGAACGCCGGTGATGTCGTGATGCTGCAAAACGTGCGCATCAACAAAGGCGAGAAGAAAAACGACTTGGAGCTGGGCAAAGCCTACGCTTCTTTGTGCGACGTGTTCGTCAACGACGCATTCGGTACCGCCCACCGCGCCCAGGCTTCGACTGAAGCCGTCGCCCAAGCCGCACCGGTTGCCTGCGCCGGCGTGTTGATGGCGGGCGAACTCGACGCTTTGGGCAAAGCCCTGAAACAACCGGCTCATCCGATGGTCGCCATCGTTGCCGGCAGTAAAGTGTCTACCAAACTGACCATCCTCGAATCTTTGGCCGATAAAGTCGACCAACTCATCGTCGGTGGCGGCATTGCCAATACTTTCCTGTTGGCAGAAGGCAAAGCCATCGGCAAATCTTTGGCCGAACACGATTTGGTGGAAGAATCCAAAAAAATCATGGCGAAAATGGCGGCCAAAGGTGGCTCCGTACCGCTGCCGACCGATGTGGTTGTCGCTAAAGCCTTTTCCGCCGATGCGGAAGCTGTGGTGAAAGACATTGCCGACGTTGCCGAAGACGACATGATTTTGGACATCGGCCCTAAATCTGCCGCTGCTTTGGCCGATTTACTCAAAGCTGCCGGTACGGTCGTATGGAACGGCCCGGTCGGCGTATTTGAATTTGACCAATTTGCCGGCGGTACCAAAGTATTGGCCGAAGCGATTGCCCAAAGCGATGCGTTCTCGATTGCCGGCGGCGGCGACACTTTGGCGGCGATTGCCAAATTCGGCGTAACCGATCAAATCA
>NZ_JBQCWY010000458.1:0-2461 GCF_051956955.1 Neisseria sp. P0021.S005
ATATATATGAGGGCACTCTATTAAACTATACTTTGAAAAACGATGAATTTCATATTATCGTCAATTGTGTGGATTATCCGGATTTACCTCAAGAGCTTCCTACCCCCAATTATTCAGACTGGGTAAAAATTAAATTCAAGCAGTTCAGCTATCTAAAATTTAGATATGAATACGCTACGAAGAGCCAAGATAAAAAGATCAAAAATGTATTGGAGCTTGGCAAATTAAAGCAGGATGATGAAATCTGGGATTATGGAGGTACGTTGGAATTGATAGGCGGTAGGTATGATCTTCCGACCGGTTTTATCATAGATATAGTTTGCCGGGAAATAGAGTTAGAATTTTTAGATCAGGAGAGTTTCAGAGCCGTAGCTTTCATGCTACGCAAGCAGCGTTTTGAAGGTAAAATAATATGACGACTTATACTATTCCAAGAAAAGATTATCAATTTCTGCATATAATTGAAGGGTCTCTATTAAACTATACTTTGAAAAATGATGAATTTCATATCATCGTCAAGAATGTGAATTATCCGGATTTTCCTCAAGAGAACCCTATGCCCAATTATTCAGACTGGGTAAAAATTAAATTCAAGCAGTTCAGCTATCTGAAATTTATCTATGGATACGCTACGGAGAACCAAGATATAAATATCGATAATACATTGGAGCTTGGAGAATTAAAGCAGGATGATGAAATCTTAGATTATGGAGGTACGCTGGCATTGATAGGCGGTAGGTATGATCTTCCGACCGGTTTTAGCATAGATATAGTTTGCCGGGAAATAGAGTTAGAATTTTTAGATCAGGAGAGTTTCAATTAAACAAGCCGTAGCTTTCATGCTGCACAAGCAGCCTTTCGGAAGCTCTTGACAAAGCCGGTTGGGCATATGTGCTTTATCACTTAATATTACTTGACAAAAGGATGTGTGCAGAACGCACGCATGCGGTTCTCAAGGTTTGAGCTAAGAGGCCGTCTGAAACAACAAAAATACGTTTCAGACGGCCTTTCTTTCAACAAGGCGCCACAGCAATCAGACAAAAGCAGCCCACCGCCACACCCATATCGGCAGCACGGCTAGCAAAATCATTATCCGAAGCGGTGTAGACACAACTCTAAGACGGCAAATTTTGAACGTCATAGTCTTTCGGGTATGACACTAAGGGCCGACATGATCAAACAGCGCGAAATCCATCTGGCCATACCCGCACAAACTAATAAGGAGTAAAGATTGCAGTTGCAACGTGTGGTAGAGTATGGCAAAAATCTAAACATTAAAGTCAAAATTACGGAGATCAAATAATGATTTTTAAACAGGATCAAAATTATTGGGCAGCAAGCCGTAGCCCATATGAAACCTAAACTCAACAAGTAGGATGTGTGCGGAACGCACGCATGCGGTTCTCAAGGTTTGAGCCAAGAGGCCGTCTGAAACAATAACTACGGTTTCAGACGGCCTTTCTTTCAACAAGCCACCACAGCAATCAGACAAAAGCAACCCACCGCCACACCCATATCGGCAGCACGGCCGGCAAAACCATTATCCGCAGCGGTGTAAAGACAACTCTAAGACGGCAAATTTTGAACGTCATAGCCTTTCGGGTATGACATTAAGGGCCGACATGATCAAACAGCGCGAAATCCATCTGGCCATACCCGCACAAACTAATAAGGAGCAAAGATTGCAGTTGCAACGTGTGGTAGAGTATGGCAAAAGTCAAAACATTACAGTCAAAATTACGGAGATCGAATAAATGACTTTCAATCAAGAACAAGATTATTGGGCCGGCTATAAGGCAAACGAAAGAGCCTTGATTATTCAAACATGGTCAGGATTTGGGCGATATGCTCCAGACCACCTATATCCCCCCCATATCCTGCCATTGGATACCGACAATGGAACTTTAGGCACGACGGTCTTGCAAGCGTTGACAAACAGCAGGACTTTCGTTTATGACAGTCCAGAAGACCAAGATTTTTTTGATACCGAAAAATTTCGGCAACGCTATGAGGATTGGGTTGCCAACCTATGCGGGAACTTGGGCTATAAAACCAGACGCGCCCTATTCAAAAACATGATGAGCGTGGATATTTGGCTGCACAACGGCTGCCTGAAAATCAGCCCGAGCCGCCATGTCAAGCTGGAAGCGTGGGATGCCATTGATGCAGATAATGTAATTTTATCATTGGATAACAGCCCTGAAGAAATCGGAGCAGGTCTAAGGTTGGCATTGAGCCGCTGCCGATAATATTTGACAAAAGGTCGTCTGAAAGCCGGAAACTTTTTTCAGACGATCTTTTTTATCACACTCAAAGCCCGCGTGCGTACCGCACACACCTTACCTGCATAGGTTTAATGCGGGCTACGTCTTGCTGAAGATAAAGTTATTAAGGAATTTGGCAAATATGGAAAAAATTGAGAAATTTAAATCTGAATTATTAAATGCCATCTTTCAATATA
>NZ_JBQCWY010000459.1:0-2454 GCF_051956955.1 Neisseria sp. P0021.S005
TTTTGCAGATTTCAGAACCCGGCATGTCCGCCGCCCCCCATCAACACCGCCTCGCCGTAGGCATTGATTTAGGCACAACCAACAGCTTGGTTGCCACAGTCCGCAGCGGCAGCGCAGTCTGCCTGCCTGATTCAGACGGCCGCGCCACCCTGCCTTCGGTTGTCCGTTATTTGGATGGCGAAGTTGAAGTCGGCAAAAACGCCCTTTCTGCCCAAAAAACCGATCCGCTAAATACAGTCAGCTCCGCCAAACGCCTGATCGGCCGCACCCTTACCGACCTCGCACAAGAGGCGCAATACCTGCCCTATCGATTTACACCCAATGAGCGCGTGGTCGAGTTAAACACCCGTCAAGGTGCAAAAACGCCTATCGAAGTATCGGCTGAAATCCTCAAAGCCCTTAAATCGCGTGCCGAAGAAACATTAGGCGGCGATTTGGTCGGTGCCGTCATTACCGTACCTGCCTATTTCGACGATGCCCAACGTCAAGCCACCAAAGATGCCGCACGCTTGGCAGGCTTGAATGTATTGCGCCTCCTCAACGAGCCGACCGCCGCCGCAATCGCCTACGGACTGGACAACGCTTCAGAAGGCACGTTTGTCGTTTACGACCTGGGCGGTGGTACATTCGACGTATCAGTATTGCAACTGACCAAAGGATTGTTTGAAGTTAAAGCCACCGGCGGCAACAGCGCATTGGGCGGCGATGACTTCGACCATCGTTTGTTCTGCTACCTGCTCGAACAAAACGACCTTTCCAAACTCAACGAACAAGACAGCCAACTTCTGCTTTCCCTTGTCCGTACCGCCAAAGAAAAACTGACCACTCAAACCGAAGCCGTCATCGAAACCACACTTTCAGACGGCCATAAAGTTCATACCGTCATTACCCGCCAAGAGTTTCACAATCTGACCCAAAATCTGGTACAAAAAACCATCGAGCCCGTCAAACAGGCTTTGAAAGACGCAGGCGTAACCAAGGCAGATGTCAAAGGCGTGATTATGGTTGGCGGCTCTACCCGCATGTTGCATGTTCAACAAGCAGTTGCCACATTCTTCGGACAAACCCCGCTGAACAACCTCAATCCTGACGAAGTGGTCGCACTCGGTGCCGCCATACAGGCAAACGTCCTTGCCGGTAACAAAACCGACGGCGAATGGCTGCTGCTTGACGTTACACCTTTGTCACTCGGTTTGGAAACATACGGCGGCCTTGCCGAGAAAATCATTCCTCGCAACTCTACCATTCCTACCGCGCGTGCGCAGGACTTTACCACTTTCAAAGACGGTCAAACCGCTATGACGATACACGTCGTACAAGGCGAGCGCGAACTCGTTTCCGACTGCCGCAGCCTTGCCAAATTCACCCTGCGCGGCATTCCGCCGATGGCCGCAGGCGCAGCGCGTATCCGCGTGACCTTCCAAGTTGACGCCGACGGTTTGCTGTCTGTTTCCGCACAAGAACAAAGCACTGGCGTACAGGCGCAAATCGAAGTCAAACCTTCCTACGGTTTGGATGACAGCACCATCACCCAAATGCTCAAAGACAGCATGAGCAACGCTGCCGAAGACATGGCCGCACGCGCACGCGCCGAAGCCGTAGTCGAAGCCGAAAGCCTGACCGACGCCGTCAACGCCGCCCTTGAATTGGATAGAGATTTGCTGGATACCGAAGAGCTTGCACAAATCCAGCAAGACATCGCCGATTTGCAAGGTCGTCTGAAAGACGGTAAAGCCGAAGACATTCGTGCCGCCGTCGCCAAACTCAGCCACAGCACCGACAACTTCGCCGCCAAGCGCATGAACCGCAACATACAGCGCGCCCTGACAGGGCAGAATGTTGATAACATTTGACAGTAAAAGGTTTCAGACGGCCTATACAACGAAATAGGCCGTCTGAAGATAGCGTCTGTAAAAACGAAATAAAGAATCAAGATGGAAAAATCCGGCATTGTCTGTCTGATGAATATTTCGGCAAAAGCGGAACAAAATTAACCACTGAAATCGAAGACGGACTCCATTTGAAAAAATTGGAGATATAAAATGAGCTATTTAAATTTAGATGATGATATGTATTTAGTTTATGATTTTAAAAAAGATATGAAAAATAGAAAAAAGAAGGAGCATATTGAAGATACAAGATTACTGTCATTGAATGACGAAAGTATCTTTGGCATCAAAAAAGACAAAGGATTGTTTGCGTCGGATGAATGGTGGGCTAATATTGATTCCGGACAGATTATCACCAGAAGCGTTTCCGGAGTAATATCGTCAATATATGAGGCAGGAATGGAAAGAAGAAACATACCGAATAGTTTTAGTTTTATAGATGGTGAAGGCATCGTAAGGAATGAAAGTATGTATATGATGAATAAATCCGACAGACATTTATTTTGTGAAGGGAAAAAAATTGCTATTTTTTACGCGTATGACGAATTAAAAATATCAAAACAAA
>NZ_JBQCWY010000460.1:0-2454 GCF_051956955.1 Neisseria sp. P0021.S005
ATATAAGAATTATTAATATTTCAAACCAGAAGGTATTTTATGAACAGCAAATTAGCCCTGATGCCGCTTGTGGTTGCAAGCGCATTCGCTTATGCCGCCGATGAAGCCACTTCTGCTCCCGAAGCATATGCAGAAGTGCAGGAAGTCAAAGTCCATGCCGACGCTAAACGCGTGAAGGCCGCACGCTCTTATTCTATTGCCAGCGACGGCGACTTACGTGACCGTGTGAACTTGGGCGTATTGGGTAAAGCCAACGCTTTTACCGCGCCGATTACCGTCGTCAACTACGACGAACAAGCCCTCAACAACACCGAAGCGCGTACTTTGGTGGATGCCGTAGCGAAAAAAGACGCTTCCGTTTGGCAGTTCGGCGGCGAAAGCAACACATTGACCGGCCTGTATTTCCGCGGTTATCAGCTTGATGCACGCCAATTCAGCGTCAACGGTTTGGCAGGTATGTACGGCACGCAAGGCACGGCCAGCGTGCAAGTCGGCTCCGCACAACTGATTAAAGGCGCGTCCACCGCCGTAAACGGCATGGACCCTGAAGGCGCGGTATCCGGTTCCGTCAACATCGAAACCAAAAAAGCCGCAGACGAAGGTAACCGTAAAATCGGTTTGGGCTGGTTCAGCAACAACCGCGCCCAAGGTACGTTCGATTTAGGTCAACGCTTCGGCGAAAACAAAGAATTCGGCGTGCGCGCCAATGGTAAACTGCGCCACGGCGACACTCCGCGTCACGGTTACAGCGAAGACAACAAAGAATTTGCTTTGAATGCCGACTATCGCGGCGAAAAAGTGCGCGTGGCGTTCGATTCCATCTACGCAAAACGCAAAACCAACGGCGGTCGCGCGCGTATGCAGGACATTCAAAACGCCAACGGCCGCTTGTTTGACGCACCTGAAGGCAAAGTGAATTTGGCGCCGAGCTGGCAGGCTCAAAACACGCGCGGTCAGACCAATATGCTGACTTTTGAATGGGATGCGTTTGAAAATGCCCAAATTACAGGCGGTATTGGTTATAACAATGCGCGCTATTATGGCAATTTCGCCTCTCCTACCGTTACAAGCAGCGGTTTGACCTACAATTCAGGTCGCGCGCGTTTGACCGACCAGCGTTTTAAAACGCTCAGTATGAATCTGACTGCACGCGGCGAATTTGAAACCGGTCCGGTAAGCCACAACTGGAGTACCGCATTTGACCGCATCGACCGCAAACGCACTACTTATCAAGGCGCACGTCAAACAAGAAGCAGCGTTATCGATCCGAGCATCGACATTCCTACTCAATTGGCAAAATTGGATTCCAACTTAGGCAGCGCGTGGAACCCAACCCCTTCATTGGATACCGTGATCAAAGTAAACAGTTTGGCGGTATCTGACACGCTTGGTTTTGCCGACAACAAATACCGCCTCACTTTAGGCGGGCGTTTCCAAGCCGTCGAGCAGAAAAACAAATTAAACGGCCGCAAAGCAGATGCGAGCCGTTTCAGCCCGATGTTGATGGCAGCATGGGTTCCGCAGCCCGATTTGGTGGTTTACGGAAACTATATGGAAGATTTGGAGCCGTCCGACATTCGTACTGATGACGACGGTCATGTAACGATGGCAGATCCGCGCGTCAGCCGCCAATTTGAAGTCGGCGTACGCAAAAACTGGGGCGACTTTGTCACCACTTTAAACGCGTTCCAAATCAAACGCCCGGGCTACTGGCGCGGCAACACGACTTCAGGAACTGATTTCGCAGCGCGCAAAAATGCAGGCTTGGCTTATAGCGGTTCGGAGCAAGGCATAGAACGCAGCCGCGGTATCGAGTTCAATACCTATGCCAACTTGTTGAACAAAACCCTGCGTCCGACTTTCGGTCTGATGTATCTGCAATCAACCGTAAAAGATTATCCGAATTTCGCCGACAATTTAGTTAACGGCGTACAAGTCGCCAACCCGCGCGTGATTGCCAAAGCAGGCGTGGAATGGGACACCCCGTTTGCCAAAGGCTTGACCCTGAACGGCAACGTTTCGTACTTCGGCAAGTCTTACCAAGACACGCAAAAACAATACGCCTTCCCGTCCTACACTTTGGTTGACATAGGCGCGCGCTACAAAACCAAGCTCGGCAAAAATACGTTGACCGTCAGCAGCTCGGTAGAAAACCTGTTCAACAAAAACTACTGGCAGGTACAGCGCGGCCAATACGACCGCAGCTTCGCCGTTGTCGGCATGCCGCGTACTTATTGGCTAAAAGCGGAATTGGATTTCTAATCTGATTTCGGTTTGACCGTAATAGCAGGCCGTCTGAAAGGGAATGATAAAGAGCAAGAATTTGGTTTTTATCCCTTTTCAGACGGCCTGATTTGATTGCCTTATGTTTTTTGCTTGAAAAATCTTACATGTTTTTTATGGATTTCACGCGAAACAAGGTTAATATTCCATTTTCACAATACATCATTCGAG
>NZ_JBQCWY010000461.1:0-2452 GCF_051956955.1 Neisseria sp. P0021.S005
GTAATGTTGCCAAACGCGGCATGGATGTGATTGAAGCCATTTTGAATAAAGGCCTGCCTTACATTTCCGGCCCGCAATGGCTTGCTGAAAACGTATTACACCATCATTGGGTACTCGGTGTAGCCGGCACACACGGCAAAACGACTACCGCCTCCATGCTCGCCTGGGTCTTGGAATATGCCGGTCTCGCTCCGGGCTTCCTGATTGGTGGCGTACCGGAAAACTTCAGCGTTTCCGCCCGTCTGCCACAACCCCCGCGCCAAGACCCTAACTCAAAATCCCCATTCTTCGTTATCGAAGCCGACGAATACGATACTGCCTTTTTTGACAAACGCTCCAAATTCGTACACTACCGTCCGCGTACCGCCATTTTGAACAATCTTGAATTCGACCACGCCGACATTTTTGCCGATTTGGGCGCCATTCAAACCCAATTCCATCATTTGGTACGCACCGTGCCGTCTGAAGGCCTCATCGTCTGCAACGGCCAACAGCAAAGCCTGCAAGATACTCTGGATAAAGGCTGCTGGACGCCCGTAGAAAAATTTGGTACCGAACAAGGCTGGCAGGTTGGTACCGTCCATGCCGACGGCTCGTTCGACGTACGTCATCACGGCGAAACAGTCGGACACGTCGCGTGGGAACTGATGGGCGAACACAACCGTATGAACGCCCTCGCCGTTATCTCCGCTGCACGTCATGCCGGCGTCGATATTCAGACGGCCTGCGAAGCTTTAAGTGCATTTAAAAACGTCAAACGCCGTATGGAAATCAAAGGCACGGTAAACGGCATCACTGTTTACGATGACTTTGCCCACCACCCGACCGCCATCGAAACCACTATCGAAGGTCTGCGCCAGCACGTCGGTAACGCACGCATCCTCGCCGTCCTCGAGCCACGTTCTAACACTATGAAACTCGGTACCATGAAAGCCGCCCTGCCCGCAAGCTTAAACAATGCCGACCAAGTGTTCTGCTACGCCGGTGGCGTGGACTGGGACGTCGCCGAAGCCCTCGCGCCTTTAGGTGACAAACTGCACGTAGGCAAAGACTTCGATGCCTTTGTTGCCGAAATTGTGAAAAATGCCGAAGCAGGCGATCATATTTTGGTCATGAGCAACGGCGGTTTCGGTGGAATACACGGGAAGCTGTTAGAAGCATTGAAATAGCCTTCTCCAATAACTAAGGCCGTCTGAAAAGTTTTCAGACGGCCTTTTATCATATGCCAATTTAAAATCTATATTTACAAAAAATGTTTTGGTAATACCCAAATAACACTCATCTATTATTTGCCCGTACATACTTGCTCAAGACCATTTTTCCATTATGCATTGCCAACCCACTCAAAAATCTGATAATAATGCAGACAACATCTAAGCCGTGCATATATCATGAAACACAAAATAGCCTTTAAGCCCATAGTTCTCAGTATTGCGCTTTCTATCCTTCTGATTACAACAGTTGTATTTTTTGCTCGTCATCACAATTCTATCCTAAGTATTAATACCGATTTCCTACAACAAAAAATTACCGAACCCAAAGGACCATCACCGAAAATCGTACAATCTGCGCGCAACCAAATCGGCAAAACCCTTCGTTACGACCCAGCTTACACGAAGCTCACTTATCCGATGGGAGATGTGCCGATATCAAAAGGCGTTTGCACAGACGTCATTATCCGTGCCTTGCGCGACCAAAATATAGATTTGCAAGATCTTGTTCATCAAGACATGAGCCGCAACTTTTCCGTCTATCCGAAACGCTGGGGTTTGAAACAACCTGATACCAATATTGACCACCGCCGCGTACCTAACCTAATGACTTATTTCACGCGTCAAGGCTGGGCCGTTCAAGATACAAACTATCAAGCTGGCGATATTGTAACTTGGGAACTGAAAGGCAACCGTCCCCATATCGGTATCGTCTCCGATCGAAAAATCGGAGACAGGCCCCTGATTATCCATAATATCGGTTCAGGAACCCGTGAAGACGATGTCCTCTACCGCTACACCATCACTGGACATTTCAGGCTTCCCGTTCAATAAATCCTGGTGCTAAGCTCTAAATACCTAGTTTTGCATCTGAAAAGCCATAGAGCAATAAAAAAGACCGTCTGAAACCATTTCAGACGGCCTTTTACTTTTACCTAACCCTCTTTATTTAACCACAACCGCCGCATTTACCGCAGCCGCTGCTGCAGTCGCGTTTTTTCGGTTTGAATACGAATTTTCGCAAGAGGAAGAATACGCAGGCAAGCATAATCAAGCCGACGATAATATATTGAGTCATGATGATAGTATCCTTGAAGAAATTTGGTAAACCACGAATGCGGCAAAATAAGCCATCAGGAACAAATAGCCTGTAATCATAAGCATATTTTTCGTGGATTTGGTTTCGCGTCTAATCACGGTCAAAGTCGCGGCACACATCGGAGCATACACATACCAAGCCA
>NZ_JBQCWY010000462.1:0-2451 GCF_051956955.1 Neisseria sp. P0021.S005
CAATACACCCGACCGCCAAAAAACCGCCAGCGTCGGCGTTGCCCTGCCCGGCCTGACCGTGAAAGCCGTCGATGACGAATTGATCGAAGTGCCGCGCGGCGAAGTGGGCGAACTCATCGTCAAAGGCGACTCGGTGATGCAAGGCTACCTCAATATGCCTGACGCTACAGATGAAACCATTGTCAACGGTTGGCTGAAAACCGGAGACTTCGTCACCATAGACGAAGACGGCTTCATCTTCATCGTTGACCGCAAAAAAGACCTGATTATCTCCAAAGGCCAAAACGTCTATCCGCGTGAAATCGAAGAAGCCATTTACAAACTCGAAGCTGTGGAAGCCACTGCTGTAATCGGCGTGAGGGACCAATACGCCGATGAAGAAATCATTGCCTTTATCCAACTCAAAGAAGGCATGAAGCTGGAAGAAGCCGAAGTCCGCAGCCACCTGCGCGGCCTGTTGGCAAACTTTAAAATCCCAAAACAAGTCATCTTCCAAGACGAGCTGCCGCGCAATGCCACCGGCAAAGTGTTAAAACGCAAACTCAAAGAACAGTTTCAAGACTAAACCTCTGTTTCAGACGGCCCCTTGATTCATGCAGGCCGTCTGAAAACCTGTCATCAACAAACTTTTCAGACGGCCACGACCATGACTACACCTATACTCGAAATCGAAAACCTAAACGGCTCCTTTCCGAGCAAACAAGTTTTGTACGATATCAACCTTACCCTGCAACCTGGCCGCAAACTGGCATTGGTCGGCGAGAGCGGCAGCGGCAAAACCGTATTGTCGCAAGGCATTATGCGCCTTAATCCAATGGTTACCTTTGAAGGCAGTCTGAAATATTGCGGAACCAATCTGCTGACCCAGCCCGAACGCGCCCTGCAAAAACTGCGCGGCCGCGAAATCGGCATGGTGTTTCAAGAACCCATGACCGCCCTCAACCCCGTCATGCGCGTCGGCGAACAAATCGCCGAAGTCCTGTCCCTGCATTTGGGTTTGGATAAAAAACAGGCATGGACGCGCGCTATCGAACTCTTGGACGAAACCGGCATCCACCAGCCCGAGCAAAAAGCCCAGGCATACCCTTTCCAACTTTCCGGCGGCCAACGCCAACGCGCCATGATTGCCATGGCCGTATCAGCCCAGCCCAAGCTCCTGATTGCCGACGAACCGACCACCGCTTTGGACGTTGCCGTCCAAGCCCAAATCCTCGACCTGCTCTCACGCCTGCAAGAAGACCACGGCATGACCATGCTCTACATTACGCACGACTTGAACCTTGTACGCCGTTTTGCCGATGATGTCGCCGTTATGCGTAACGGCCGTATTCTTGAAACCGGCAAAGCAGCCGAAGTCTTCGCCAATCCGCAGCACGAATACACCAAAATGCTGCTCAACGCCGGCACAATGCGCAAAGTGGCTCCTTTACCTGCAAACCCGGCCACCGTCCTTAAGGCCGAACAAATCGCCTTTTCCATCAAAGAATCAGACGGCTGGTTTAAAAAACGCGACAAAACCATCCTCAACCCCATTTCTTTCGATCTCAAATCGGGGGAGACATTGGGCATCATTGGCGAAAGCGGTTGCGGCAAAACCACGCTGGCGAAAGCCGTTATGCACCTTATCGATTCCGAAGGCAGCCTGATTGTCAACGGCGAGCCATGGAAACGCGAATTGAGACGCGAAATCCAAATGGTGTTCCAAGACCCGTTCGGCGCATTCAATCCGCGCATGAACGTCTTCGATACCGTTTCCGAGGCCTTACGCGTACACGAACCTGAAATGCCGCACGAAGAAATGCGCCGCCGCGTCGAGGAAGTCCTCAAACAAGTCGGCCTGCCCGAAGACGCACTCGAACGCTATCCGCACGCATTCTCCGGCGGCCAGCGCCAACGCCTCGCCATCGCCCGCGCCATCATTGTCCGCCCAAAAATCCTCGTATTGGATGAACCAACCAGCGCGCTTGATGTCCAATGGCAACAACAAATCCTTGAATTGCTCAGCAGCCTGCAAAAAGAATACGGCCTCGCCTTCATCATCATCAGCCACGACCTCGCCGTCATCCGCGCCATTTCCCACCGCGTGATGGTGTTGAAAGACGGCAAAGTCGTTGAGGAAGGCGAATGCGAAAACGTGTTTGCCAATCCAAGCAGCGACTACACGCGCCATTTGATTGCCCACTCCGGCCACATGGTTCAAGAGGCCGTCTGAATCTTTAAGGATTACGATAGACGCATTTCAAAAAAACTATTACCGGACGGCGGCACTTGAAATTTTCCCTGTCTGCCACTATTCTGAACAACGTATTCATTAATCCCGATTTAAAAGGAAACAAACATGAGCAGCGAATTGATTATCCACGCCAGCGATGCCAGCTTCGAACAAGACGTTTTGAAATCCGACGTACCTGTATTGCTGGACTTCTGGGCACCATGGTGCGGCCCTTGCAA
>NZ_JBQCWY010000463.1:0-2445 GCF_051956955.1 Neisseria sp. P0021.S005
GCCTCGTCCGCCGCGTTATCAATCACTTCCTGACAGATATGGGTCGGGCTGTCGGTACGGGTGTACATACCGGGACGTTCTTTGACCGGCTCCAAGCCTTTGAGGACGGTAATGCTGGATTCGCTGTATTGATTGTTTTTAGCCATAGGAATGATGTAAAGGCCGTCTGAAAGGATGAAAAACAACGCTTTCAGACGGCCTGAAAGCGTTTGGGTTATAGGTTTTCTATTGGATTGCGACGGATAAAGTCTTCATAGCTTTCTATGCCGCGCAAGAAACGGGAGAGTTCGGTCAATGCGTCCAAATACACGCCGCGCTTGAAGTCGATGACTTCGTCAACCGGCGCCCAGTATTGGTGCCAACGCCAGCCGTCGAATTCAGGATGGTGGCAGGCGCGGAGGTTGACGTCGCTGTCGCGGCCGACCAAACGCAAAAGATACCAAATCTGTTTTTGTCCGCGATACGAACCGCGCCATTCGCGCCGCACCCAGTGGCTGGGCACGTCATAACGCAACCAGTCGCGTGTACGGCCAACGATTTTGACATGTTGCGGCAGCAGGCCGACTTCTTCGTACAACTCGCGGTACATGGCGGTCTCAGGGCTTTCGCCCGGCTTGATGCCGCCTTGCGGAAATTGCCATGAATGTTCGCGTACGCGTTTGCCCCAAAAGACTTCGTTACGTTCGTTAATCAGGATAATACCGACATTGGGGCGATAGCCTTCTCTGTCTAACACGGTGTCGCCCTTCATTAAATTCAATCGTGCAATTTTCCCACAAATTGGGCGGTTTTGACAAATCTTGAGGTCGTCTGAATAAGCCCACAGTTTTTTCCAGACGGCATGAAACCGTTTCTGAAAAAATGTTGTTTATGAATAAAACCATAGCTTCAGGCCGTCTGAAAAATGAAATTTTTTTCTGCTTTAAGGTCTTGCATTCAAAAGCTTTTTGCCGTTTAATGCAAACCTTGCTGAATCAAGGGCAAAGGACACATGCCGGCCGCCCCCACAGTTTCCCTTTTGTAAGTGGCATCTGCCACCGCTGCAATATTTTTACCCCCCGAACAAAAGGTCTGAAACCATGAAAAAATCTTTGATGGCGGCGGCAATTGTGAGCCTCGTCTTGACTGCGTGTAGCGGTGGAAAAGAAACCGCCGCAGAATCTTCCGCATCTCAAACTTCTTCTTCCCAAACTGATAAACTCAATATCTATAACTGGTCGGATTATGTCGATCCGGCCACGCTGTCTGCGTTTGAAAAAAATACGCATATCAACGTCCGCTACGATTACTACGACAGCAACGAAGCGCTGGAAGCCAAGCTGCTGACCGGCAAGTCGGGTTATGACCTGGTTGCGCCGTCTATTGCCAATGTCGGCCGCCAGATTAAAGCCGGCGCGTATCAAAAAATCGACAAATCGCAAATTCCCGATTACGCCAATATCGATCCCGATTTGTTGAAAATGATGGAAACCGTCGATCCGGGCAACGAATATGCCGTCCCTTATTTCTGGGGCATCAATACGCTGGCGATTAACAAGCAGCAGGTTCAAAAGGCGTTGGGTACGGATAAGTTGCCTGAAAACGAATGGGATTTGGTGTTTAACCCTGAATACACCCAAAAATTGAAATCCTGCGGCATCAGCTATTTCGACAGCGCCATCGAGCAAATTCCTTTGGCTTTGCATTATTTGGGCAAAGATCCGAATAGCGAAAACCCTGACGACATCAAAGCCGCAGTCGATATGATGAAAAAAGTGCGTCCCGACATCAAACGCTTTACCTCGTCGGGCTATATCGATGATATGGCGGCCGGTAATCTTTGCGTATCGGTAGGCTATGGCGGCGACCTCAATATTGCCAAAACCCGTGCCAAAGAAGCCGGAAACGGCGTCGAAGTCGAAGTATTGGCGCCGAAAAGCGGCGTCGGTATTTGGGTGGATTCGCTGATGATTCCGCGTGATGCGCAAAATGTGGCTAATGCACACAAATACATCAATCACACGCTCAATCCGGAAACAGCGGCCAAAAACGGCAACTATGTGACTTATGCTCCGGCCAGTCGTCCGGCGCGTGATTTGATGGATGAAAAATACACTTCTGACGAATCGATTTTCCCAAGTAAAGAATTGATGGAAAAAAGCTTCATTGTCTCCCCTAAGTCAACCGATGCGAGCAAACTCAGCGTTCGCCTGTGGCAGGCTTTGAAAGCAGGGCGATAATCAAAATTGAAATTTGAATACTCAGGCCGTCTGAAACAGTTTTTCAGACGGCCTGAGTGTTATAATTGTCAACACTTTTCAAATATACTATAAGGAGAAACAGCGTTATGAACAATTCAGTCATCACCGTCATCGGTAAAGACCGTGTGGGCATTGTGTACGACGTTTCCAAAATTTTAGCGGAAAACCAAATCAATATTCTCAACATCAGCCAACAGCTGATGGA
>NZ_JBQCWY010000464.1:0-2431 GCF_051956955.1 Neisseria sp. P0021.S005
CCGCCCTTGCCCTGACTGCCTGCGGCGGTCAAAGCAACAATGCCTCTGCTCCTGCCGATAAAGTGTACCGTGTCGGCTCTAACGCCGAGTTTGCCCCATTTGAATCTTTGGATTCTGCCGGCAAAGTAGAAGGTTTTGACGTTGACTTGATGGACGCCATGGCTAAAGCCGGCAACTTCAAAGTCGAATTCAAACACCAGCCATGGGAAAGCCTCTTCCCTTCTTTGAACAACGGCGACGTGGACATCGTTATGTCCGGCGTAACCATCACTGACGACCGCAAACAAAGCATGCTCTTCAGCGATCCATACTTTGAAATCACCCAAGTTGTCCTCGTTCCAAAAGGCAAAAAAGTAGCTTCTTCCGAAGACCTGAAAAACATGGCCAAAGTCGGCGTGGTAACCGGCTACACCGGCGACTTCTCTGTTTCCAAACTCTTGGGCAACGACAATCCGAAAATCGCCCGCTTTGAAAGCGTTCCTCTAATTATTAAAGAATTGGAAAACGGCGGTCTAGATTCCGTAGTCAGCGACAGCGCGGTTATTGCCAACTATGTAAAAAACAACCCGACCAAAGGCTTGGATTTCATCTCCCTGCCTGACTTCACCATCGAAAACTACGGTATCGCTGCACGCAAAGGCGACGAAGCAACCATCAAAATGTTGAACGATGCACTGAAAAAAGTACGCGAAAGTGGCGAATACGACAAAATTTACGCCAAATACTTTGCTAAAGAAGGCGAAAAAGCCGAAGCAGCCAAATAATCTGGTTTGACTTCCTAAACTAAAGGCCGTCTGAAAACTTTTCAGACGGCCTTTAATCTGGTTAACTCAATTAAACGCAAGCACCCCCTATAATCCGCTTGTTTTTATCTTTCAAATGAAAGACACACCATGATCAAGCCCATCATCCTCAGCCTCGCTGCCGCAACCGCTTTGGCCGCCTGCTCCGCTTCTGAAAAACAAGAATCTCCTAACGTCGGCGTGGCCAATCCGGCTTCCAAATTCTGCGTCAAACAAGGCGGCAAATCCGAAATCAAAAGAGACAAAGACGGCAACGAATACGGCGTGTGCCACTTGCCTGACGGTACCGTTGTCGAAGAATGGGAATATTTCCGTCAACACAACAAATAATTACTCAATCATAGAAAAGGCCGTCTGAACCCAAGTTTCAGACGGCCTTTTTCTTTTAAACAGCGATTATTTTACTTCCAATTTGGTCACGCCACCCATATACGGTTGCAACGCAGCAGGAACATTAATGCTGCCGTCGGCATTTTGATGGTTTTCCAAAACCGCCACCAAAGTACGGCCGACTGCCAAGCCTGAGCCGTTCAAAGTATGCACCAAACGGTTTTTACCGTTTTCATCTTTGAAACGCGCTTTCATGCGGCGAGCTTGAAAATCTTCGCAATTGGAGCAGCTGGAAATTTCACGGTAGGTATTTTGCGCAGGAACCCAAACTTCCAAGTCGTAGGTTTTGGTTGCGCCGAAGCCCATGTCGCCGGTACACAAAGTGATCACGCGGTATGGCAGTTCCAACGCTTTCAAAATATTTTCAGCATGACCGACCATTTCTTCCAGCGCTTCGTATGATTTTTCCGGATGAACGATTTGCACCATTTCCACTTTGTCGAATTGGTGTTGGCGAATCAAACCGCGCACGTCTTTGCCGTATGCGCCCGCTTCGGAACGAAAACATGGGGAATGCGCAGTCAATTTCAACGGCAAATCGCTGCCGGCCACGATGCTGTCGGCAACGGTATTGGTCAGCGTTACTTCGGCGGTCGGAATCAGATATTGCGTTTTCTTGCTCTCGTCACCGCCGCGGGTAACATGGAACAAATCTTCTGCAAATTTAGGCAGTTGGCCCGTGCCCTGCAAAGTGGTGTCATCCACGATATAAGGCGTGTAATGCTCGGTATAGCCGTGTTTCAGCGTGTGCGTGTCCAGCATGAACTGAGCCAAAGCGCGATGCAGACGGGCGATTTGGCCTTTCATCACGGTAAAGCGCGCGCCGGAAAGTTTCGCACCGCCTTCAAAATCCAAACCCAAAGGCTCGCCCAAATCAACATGGTCTTTGATTTCAAAGTCAAATTCTCGCGGCGTGCCAACTTTGCGGACCTCAACGTTTTCAGTTTCGTCTTTACCGACAGGCACACTTTCGTGCGGCAGGTTCGGAATGCTCAGCAGCCAAGCATCCAATTCTTTCTGAACGGCATCCAAATCAGCGGCTGCCTGCTCCAAATCAACTTTGATTTGGGCAACCTGATCCATCGCAGCTTGAGCCTCCTCGTGTTTGCCTTGACCTTTCAACGCACCGATTTGTTTGGAAATACTGTTGCGCGAAGCCTGCAACTCTTCTGTTTTCACTTGAACGGCTTTGCGTTGCTCTTCCAAAGCGTTGAAACGCGCGATATCAAACTCGTAAC
>NZ_JBQCWY010000465.1:0-2407 GCF_051956955.1 Neisseria sp. P0021.S005
TCTTCGGCAAATTTGGGTTATGCCGCGATTAGCGGTCATGCAGATATATTCACTTTTATGCTTGGCTTGGCAAGTGTATTGGCAATCGGCATGGTGAATCTGGTGGTCAGCTTTTCTTTAGCTTTGGCCGTTGCGCTCCGCTCTCGAGGCACGCGTTTGGGCAGTATGCGTAATCTGCTGAAGAGTTTCTGGAGTCAAGTGAAAGCCAATCCTTTGATTTTGCTGTATCCGGTTCAAGTGAATAACAAAGACAACACGAAGTAAGATTGAAGAAAGGCCGTCTGAATATATATTTTTCAGACGGCCTTTTGATTTAAAAACTATAAAGATTAGGCTTGCAGAGAGGCGCGGTTTTCCAAAACTTGGTCAATCAAACCATATTCTTTAGCTTCATCGGCAGACATATAATTGTCGCGGTCGGTATCGCGTTCCAAGTCGGCCAAATCGCGATCACAATGTTTGGCGAGTAAGCGGTTCAGTTTCTCTTTGATTTTCAGCAGCTCTTTAGCGTGAATTTCAATATCGGAAGCCTGACCAGCCAAGCCGCCGCTGATGAGCGGTTGGTGAATCATGATGCGGCTGTTTGGCAGGGCAAAGCGTTTGCCTTTTTCGCCTGCGGACAACAGGAATGCGCCCATACTTGCCGCTTGACCCAAGCATAAGGTAGAAACATGAGGCTTGATGAAGTTCATAGTGTCGTAAATCGACATACCGGCAGTAACCGAACCGCCCGGAGAGTTGATATAGAAGAAGATATCTTTATCAGGGTTTTCACTTTCCAAGAACAGTAATTGCGCAACAACCAGATTGGCAGATTCGTCTGTCACCGGGCCGATCAAGAAAACGATGCGCTCTTTCAAAAGGCGTGAGTAGATGTCGAATGCGCGCTCGCCGCGACCGCTTTGTTCGATAACGGTAGGGACAAGGTAATTATTGAAATCGAAGGACATTTTTGTCTCCTGTTAATGATGGAAAAGCACCAAAGCATTTAAAGCGCTTCGGTGCTTTTGATTGTCTGTTTCAGACGGCCTTGGAGCAATTAAGCTTGTGCGCCCATTACTTCGTCAAAAGACAGCGCTTTTTCAGTTACTTTAGCTTTGCTCAGAACGAAATCAACAACGTTGCTTTCTACTGCCAAAGAAGTCGGACCTTGCAGGCGGGAAGGCTCTGCGTAGTACCAGTCGATAACTTCTTGAGGATCTTCGTAGCTTTCAGCGAAGTTGGCAACAACGGCTTTGATTTGGTCTTCAGTTGGCTCAAGTTTGTTTTCTTCAACCAATTTAGCCAAAATCAGACCCAAAGAAACGCGGCGTTCTGCTTGTTCTTTGAACATATCCAAAGGCAGATCCAAGTTGGCAGCGTCAGCCATACCTTGGTTAACGAAGTTTTGTTTCATTTCGTTTGCCAAGCGAGCGGCTTCTTCGTTGACCAAAGCAACAGGAACTTGCAAATCGGCTGCTTTGAGCAGGGCGTTCATTACAGATTCTTTAGTTTGTTCACCGATGCGGCGCTCAACTTCGCGGCCGACGTTTTTCTTCACTTCTTCACGCATTTTGGCAACGTCGCCGTCTTCAATGCCCAGAGCTTTAGCAAAGTCAGCGTTAACTTCAGGCAAAGTAGCTTCAGAAACGTTGTTCAGAGTGATGGTGAATACGGCAGATTTACCGGCAACATCTTTACCGCGGTAGTCTTCAGGGAAGTTTACGGTAACGTCTTTGCTTTCATCGGCTTTCATGCCGACAACACCGGCTTCGAATTCAGGCAGCATTTGACCTGCGCCCAATACAAAAGCGTAGTTTTTAGACGCGCCGCCGGCGAAAGGTTCGCCGTCGATTTTGCCTTCGAAGTCGATGATGACGCGGTCGCCGTTTTGGGCCTCACGGTCAACATGGTTGAAACGGGTGCGTTGTTTGCGCAGGATTTCTACAGTTTGGTCAACTTCGGCATCGCCAACAGTCGCAATAACTTTTTCTACTTCTTGGGCAGAAAGGTCACCGATGGTTACTTCGGGGAAGACTTCAAAAATAGCGGCAACTTTGAAAGACTCTTGATCGTCTTGTTCTTCAACGCCTTCAAAGCGTGGGTAACCGGCAACTTTCAATTCTTGAGCAACGGCAACTTCGTAGAATTCGCGTTGTACCAATTCGTTGATAACGTCGTTTTGTGCGCTTGCGCCGTACATTTGGGCAATCATTTTGAACGGTGCTTTACCCGGACGGAAGCCGTCAACTTTTGCACGGCGTTGGGTTTGTTTCAGTTTTTTCTCAGTTTCTGCGTTGATTTTGGACCAAGGCAGAGACAATACTACTTTGCGTTCCAGATTTTCTAAAGTTTCAACAGTTACGCTCATCGTAAGCCCTTAAATTTGTTGTGTTTAAACGGTTATCCTTCTGCTCAGTATTCCGAA
>NZ_JBQCWY010000466.1:0-2389 GCF_051956955.1 Neisseria sp. P0021.S005
ACCCTGACCCTTTCACGCAAAAATGCCGACAAACCCATCGTCGTCAACCTGACCCGCGCCATCATCAAAGTCAAAAGCGTGCGCCATCACCTGCTTGAAAAAGACTACGGCTACATCCGCGTTTCCCAATTCCAAGAGCGCACCGTTGCCGCACTCAACGAAGCCGCACAAGCCCTTGTCAAAGAAAACAAAGGTCCGCTCAAAGGCATCATTCTCGACTTGCGCGACGACCCAGGCGGCCTGCTCAATGGCGCAGTCGGCGTATCCGCAGCCTTCCTGCAACCTGACGTAACCGTTGTCAGCACCAAAGGCCGTAACAAAAAAGAAGGCATGGTTCTCAAAGCAACTGCCGAAGACTACATCACCACCAGCGGCAAAGACCCGTTGGCCGGATTACCTGCCGAGCTGAAAACCATTCCTATGACCGTCCTGATTAACGCAGGCTCTGCCTCCGCTTCCGAAATCGTTGCCGGCGCATTGCAAGACCACAAACGCGCCGTCGTCGTCGGCACACAAAGTTTCGGCAAAGGCTCGGTGCAAACCCTGATTCCGCTTTCTGGCGGCAGCGCAGTCAAATTGACCACCGCCCTTTACTACACGCCGAACGACCGCTCGATTCAGGCGCAAGGCATTGTTCCTGACGTTGAAGTCAAAGACAAAGACCGCGCCTTTGAAAGCCGCGAAGCCGATTTGGTCGGCCATATCGGTAATCCGCTGGGCGGCCAAGACGTCAACAGCAGCAACGAAACGCCTGCCAACACAGAAACCAAAGCCGATAAAGACAAGTCCAAAAAAGACAAAGACGAAGACATCTCCAGCCGCCGCATTCCCAATCCGGCCAAAGACGATCAGCTCCGTAAAGCCTTGGACTTAGTGAAAAATCCAGCCGAATGGCAAAAATCTTTGGGCTTGGCAGCGAAAAAACCTGCACCGAAAAAAGATGCGGATAAAGACAGTAAGAAATAAACCTGTTATTTCTCAATAAAAAAGGTCGTCTGAAAACGATATGATTGTTTTCAGACGACCTTTTCACACATCAAATATTCCACAGGGAAAACACCATGGCAAAAGCCCCCAAAACCATCTACCAATGTTCCGAATGCGGCGGTACTTCCCCGAAATGGCAGGGTAAATGCCCGCATTGCGGCGAGTGGAACACGCTTCAGGAAAGCCTGGCCGCGCCCGAACCGAAAAACGCCCGTTTCCAATCTTGGGCGGCGGACACTTCGACCGTCCAATCCCTCTCCGCCGTTACCGCGACCGAAGTGCCGCGTAATCCGACCGGCATGGGCGAGCTTGACCGCGTATTGGGCGGTGGTTTGGTCGATGGCGCGGTCATCCTGCTCGGCGGCGACCCCGGCATCGGCAAATCTACGTTGCTGTTGCAAACCATCGCCAAAATGGCGCAAAGCCGTAAAGTGCTGTACGTTTCCGGTGAAGAATCCGCCCAACAAGTCGCCCTGCGCGCACAACGTTTGGAACTGCCTACCGAAGGCGTGAACCTGCTTGCTGAAATCCGCATGGAAGCGATTCAGACGGCCTTGAAACAGCATCAGCCCGAAGTCGTCGTTATCGACTCCATCCAAACCATGTATTCCGACCAAATCACTTCCGCCCCCGGTTCCGTGTCGCAGGTGCGCGAATGTGCCGCCCAACTGACGCGTATGGCGAAACAGATGGGCATCGCCATGATACTGGTCGGACACGTTACCAAAGACGGCGCGATTGCCGGCCCGCGCGTGCTGGAACACATGGTCGATACCGTGCTGTATTTCGAGGGCGACCAACATTCCAACTACCGCATGATACGCGCCATTAAAAACCGCTTCGGTGCGGCAAACGAACTGGGCGTATTCGCCATGACCGAAAACGGTTTAAAAGGCGTATCCAATCCGTCCGCCATTTTCCTCGCCAGCTACCGCGACGATACGCCCGGCTCGTGCGTTTTGGTTACACAAGAAGGCAGCCGCCCGCTTTTGATCGAAATTCAGGCATTGGTCGATGATGCACACGGTTTCACACCCAAACGACTCACCGTCGGTCTCGAACAAAACCGCCTCGCCATGCTGCTCGCCGTCCTCAACCGCCACGGCGGCATCGCCTGTTTCGACCAAGACGTGTTCCTCAATGCCGTCGGCGGCGTCAAAATCGGCGAACCCGCCGCCGACCTCGCCGTCATCCTCGCCATGCTCTCCAGCTTCCGCAACCGCCCCATGCCCGAAAAAACCGTGGTTTTCGGCGAAATCGGCCTCAGCGGCGAAGTCCGCCCTGTTGCACGCGGACAAGAGCGGCTCAAAGAAGCGGAAAAACTCGGCTTCAAACGCGCCATCGTCCCCAAAGCCAATATGCCGCGCAATGCCAAAGAGTTTACGAACCTGAAAATCTACGG
>NZ_JBQCWY010000467.1:0-2373 GCF_051956955.1 Neisseria sp. P0021.S005
CAAAAGAGTGGTGTAGCTCCTCAAGTGCAGCAGCTTCTTCTATGCCGCCGATGGTTTTAAGCCATTTTTCAAAACGGGCATTCATATAATTTTGATCAATTTTATCGGTTTCGATTTCGTTGATGTGTGAACGCAAATCAAATGGCACATCATCGCTACCGCCACCATTGCCTGAACTTTCTTTAAACAAATCTTTATAACGAGCCAGCAGTTTATCGTAAGTCTCTTGATCGAAATTGAGTGTGGCAGTGATCACGCTGTCGTCTTCCTGTACCACGTCATAGCTTGATTTTTCCCAAGAAAAGCCCAAGAGCCGAGCAGCTTGTAAGTGCTCATTGAGCTGATTGAATAGTTTGACAAACTTTGCGCATGAGGTTGTGTCATCAGGATTTTTTGAAAAATCCTCTAATCCTGCCCATTTGAAAATATCGGCAATATCGGCAAAGCAGACATTCATTTTGTCGATAACCTTATCTAAATTATCGACAAACAGCCCCATTGGGCGATCGCCCGAATAAAGTTTGACGGCTCGCTCAATGTTTTGTTGCATCGTATGCGGCTTGCGGTAATAGCGGATTAAACCAAAAGGCTTATCGGTTTTGTCGCATACGCGGTTAGTGCGGGAAAACGCCTGAATCAAGTTGGCGTAATCCAAAATTTTGTCTAGATAGAGCGTATTGAGCCATTTGCTGTCGAAGCCCGTCAGCATCTGATCGACCACAATCAACAAATCCAGCTGCTCGTCGGGCTTGATTCTCTTATACGCATTGATATGCGACAACCTATCCGACAAATCCGTTTTAAATCGGGAATAGGTGGCGTAGCCGAAATTTGTGTGGAACTGGGCGTTGTAATCTTTCAAAATTTCGGCAATCCATATTTCCTTGTCGTTGCCTTGCCCATCGTTAAGAATATTCGGATCGAAAAGGGCGGTCAGTTTCGGCCAGGGATTTTTAGCTTCCTCAGGATCTTTGGCTTCCTCAGAATTTTTGGCTTCCTCAGCAATTCTGGCTTTCTCAGCAATTTTGGCTTTAATTAGGCGGTAATAATTGACCGCTTCGGGAATAGAGCTGGTGGCAAAAATGGCATGATATTTTTTGCCTTGGCTGAGGCGTTGCCAATTATCCAGCATGTCGTCAATCACCGCATTCACATGTTCCGGCGTTTGATATTGCACATTGGGTATATAATCTTCAATGCCTTTTTGATATTTGCCGTCTGAAGTATATTCTCCCGCCATCGGCACATCGTTCATAAATTGATTGTAGATTTTTTTCTTTTGATCATCGGCAAATACTTCGCTTTCATCTGCTGCTTTGGCTTCTTGCAAAGCGACAGATCTGCGTAAATCGCTGTCTTTAAAGGTGCGGATATGGAAGGGGTGAAAGCCCAGCACATTTTCATCACGAATGCCGTCTGCAATCGAATAGCGGTGCAATTCATTGCCGAAAACCGTGGCAGTGGTTGAATTTTTCTTAGCGTTTTCTTCTTCAATCGGCGTGCCGGTAAAGCCGAAGAAAATCGCATTGGGGAAGGTGTGCTTAATGGTGAGCAACATATCGCCAAAAGTAGTGCGGTGGGCTTCATCAATAATAAATACCAGCCGCTTGCCACTGATTTGCTCGATGTCAGCCTCATTTACCCCTTCTTCCGCCTTGATATTACTCATTTTTTGAATGGAGGTAACAATTAAGCGGTCGCGGTCTTGTTTGCTTTTCAGCTTGGCGAGCAAAATGGCGGTGTTTTCCGTTGCCTGCACATCATCTTTACTATCGGCAAAATTCTGATATTCCTCCAGAGATTGCTTGCCCAGCTCAATACGGTCGAGCAAGAAAATCACCTTATCCGCATCTTTACGGCGGCTGATTAACTGTGCCGATTTAAAACTCGACATCGTTTTACCCGAGCCTGTGGTATGCCAAATATAGCCGCCGCGCTGATTGCCCGCCGTCCAATCTGTCTTTGCCACCGTATCAGCAATCTTGTTAACCGCATAATACTGATAGCTGCGCAACACTTTCAGCTGCTCGTCTTTCGCATCAGCAATGGTGTAATCGCCGATAAACTGGTGCGCCATCGGAATCGAGAGGAAATGCGTCGCCACCTTGTCCCATTCGTTCATATACACATTATTGAAATCCGCCCAACGGAAGTAAAACGCCGGATTTAATTGACCGCCGGTATTGGCAAAATAGCGGCATTCTTCCGGCGTCATCGCCACAAACACCTGTACCAGACTAAAAATACCCGAAAACGCGCCCGCCTTATGGTATCGCTCAATTTGATTGGTCGCTTGGCTGATGGGCACGCCTGAACGTTTCAACTCAATATGGAACATCGGCATCCCATTAATTAACAACATCAAATCGCCGC
>NZ_JBQCWY010000468.1:0-2369 GCF_051956955.1 Neisseria sp. P0021.S005
CTGGTATCTAATGAATTTTTATTATCACTTAAAAATTTAAGAATAATACCCGTCATTGCACCTTTAACGATTTCCTTACTCATTTCATCACTATTTTTTAATGCCCCCAAAACAGTTCCACCAGTTATCCCTAATAAAATTGAGGATAGATATTCTACAAACTTATTTTCATTTCCTTCTTTTTTCTTTAATTCTAATTTTCGAGCTTCCTCACTACTGTCAAAAATAGTTTTTCCATTTTTAAAAATTTTCAAATATTCATGTTTCACCGATACAGGCACTGTAGGCAATGAGGGGAGTAACGATGATTTACTTAGAAGAATATCTATTTCATATTCATATACTTGTTCTTCAATCTCTGCATTTATTCGATAGCTGATAATCTCATTTTTCTGTTTTGGATCAATTAAGTTTTTCACACCACCAAACTCAGATACTGCCTTGCTCACTCCCATATCAATCACTTTTGATAAAAATGCCAAGGCATCGACAAAATTGCTTTTACCCGTACCGTTTGCCCCCGCTAAAACCATAAAAGGAGAAACATCTTTTAGCTCTACATTTTGGATACTTTTAAATCCTTTAATTTCCAAATAGTTAATTTTCATTTTTAATTCTCTTGAATTTATCAACAAAACGTGTTTGAAAGCATACAGAGCATTTCATAGGATGGCAACCTTTTTCTTGTGCAAAAATCAAGCTATACTATTGTTTTAAAAAACATTATTCTTACATGAATTCTCAGATAAGTATCAACTTTGCTAGAACGCCGTTTTTAAAATATTGGTATAAAAATTTTTCCGAAACTCTTTTCAGACGACCTCGGCATCGCGTGGATAGCACAGTATGAGCTTGGCAGATGCACTCCATTCGGGACAACTGGTCGAGCTCTTCCCCGAATACGCCATTACTTACGATCCGCTTTACCTCTATTCCCCAGCCGCCGCGGGCATTCGAATGTGTTTAAGTTGATTGTGGATGTGCTGCGGGTAGAGGTCGTCTGAAATTTGACGCCATCCCGTCCAAGTGTTATTAATAATTCCTATTCACAAACAAACAGGAATAAACATGAAAAAAGTTGGTAACAAAGTAGTCGTTGTGGGCTTGGGTGCGGTCGGTGTCAGCTACGCCTATTCCATGCTCAACCAAGCCTTGTGCGACGATATGGTTTTAATCGACATCAACCGCACGCGTGCTGAAGGCGAGGCGCGCGACTTCCGCCACGGAATGCCTTATGCCGCTTCGCCTGCACGCATTTACGTCGGCGATTACGATGATTGTTCGGATGCAGACATCGTGTGTATTTGCGCGGGCGCGGCGCAGGCACCCGGCGAAACCCGTTTGGACTTAATCAACAAAAACCTGCGCATCTTCCACGACATCGTTTCGAAAGTCATGGCTTCCGGCTTTGACGGTATCTTCTTGGTTGCCTCCAATCCTGTGGACGTACTGTCTTATACCGTTCTGCGCTTCTCAGGCCTGCCCAAAGAGCGCGTTATCGGCTCGGGCACCATCCTTGACTCCGCCCGTTTCCGCGTTTGCTTGGGCAACGAGTTCGACGTCGCGCCTTGGAGCGTCGATGCCATGATGATCGGCGAACACGGCGACAGCATCATTGCGCTTTGGAGCACCGCCAACATCGCCGGTATGTCGGTTCAGAAGATGCTGGAACAATCGGAAGACGGGCAGGCGCGTATGGACAAAATCTATAACAACGTGCGCAATGCCGCCTACGAAGTCATCGCCGCCAAAGGCACGACCAGCCACGGCATCGGCATGGGCTTAAGCCGCATCTCCAACGCCATCCTGCACAATCAAGGCGTCGTATTGCCCGTTTCCACCTTGCTAGAAGGCGAGTTCGGACAAAACGGTGTGTATATCGGCGTACCGACCGTCGTCAACCGCCAAGGTGCGGTACGCATCATTGAACGATGAAGCCGAACGCTTTGCCCGCTCGGCGGAGCTGTTGAAAAGCTATCAACGCAAAGTCGATGAAATGGTCGGATAAATAGAATAGCCTCTGAATAAAACGTCGTCTGAAAACTGGAAATCTGGTTTTCAGACGACGTTTGCTGTCTTCGTCCAATTTGTCTTCATAACGGGTCAGATATTCGACCAAAGCCGCACGGTGCGCCGCACGTTCTTCTCGGTTGCCCAAGCTGTTGATTTCCAAAGTCAGGTAATCGCGGATACCCAGCTTGTCCCACAAATCCGCCGACATCGCGATGATTTCCGCGTCGATGTCCGGGCCTTCAAAACCCAACGCCTCGATACCGACCTGATGAAACTGGCGGTAGCGTCCTTTTTGCGGACGCTCGCGGCGGAACATCGGACCCATGTACCACAGCTTTTGCGGGCTGTTGTACAAC
>NZ_JBQCWY010000469.1:0-2368 GCF_051956955.1 Neisseria sp. P0021.S005
TGGGCAAGCAGCTTGCCCAAATGTTTGAATGCCCGTTTTACGACAGCGACTACGAAATCTGCGCTTCTTCGGGCGTATCCATTCCGACCATTTTTGAGATGGAAGGGGAGGAAGGCTTCCGCAACCGCGAAACCAATATGCTGAAAAAGCTCGCTTCCCGGCGCAACATCGTTTTATCGACCGGTGGCGGCTCCGTGTTGCGCAGTGAAAACAGACAGATTCTGCGCCAAAACGGCACGGTTGTTTATCTGCATGCCAGCCCCGAAACCTTGCTGGAGCGTACCCGTTACGATAGCAACCGGCCGCTGTTGCAAGTTGCCAACCCGTTGGCCAAACTGCAAGAGCTGTATGACCAGCGCGATACGCTGTACCGTCAAACCGCCCATCTCGTCATCGAATCCGACAGCTGCCACAAAACGCTCAAACGGCTGATTGAAATATTGAGCGAATAACACGCTTTACAAAGGAACACCATGCGCACCCTGACTGTCCAAACCCCGTCCCATCAATACCCCATCTTTATCGGGCATAAACTGATTGAGCAGGCCGATACGCTGCTTCAGCCCTATTTAGGCAAAAAAGCGGCCATCATTACCAACGAAACCGTTGCGCCGCTTTATCTCAAGCAGCTCCAGACGGCCTTAGACAGACTGGGTGTGCCGCATTTCAGCATTATCCTTCCCGACGGCGAAGAATATAAAAACTGGCAGACGCTCAACCTGATTTACGATGGCCTGATGCAAAACCGTGCCGAGCGCAAAACCACTTTAATCGCTTTGGGCGGCGGCGTGATAGGCGACATGGTCGGTTTTGCCGCAGCGACTTATCAGCGTGGCGCACCTTTTATCCAAGTACCGACCACATTGCTCAGCCAGGTTGATTCCTCGGTCGGCGGCAAAACCGCCATCAACCATCCGTTCGGTAAAAACATGATTGGCGCATTTTATCAGCCGCAAGCCGTTCTGGCCGATTTGACCGCCCTGCAAACGCTGCCGCAGCGCGAACTTTCCGCAGGCATGGCCGAAGTTATCAAATACGGCGCATTGGGCGATGCCGAATTTTTTGCCTGGTTGGAAGAAAATATGGCCGATCTGATGGCGCAACATCAAGAAAAAATGGCGGAAGCCGTTTACCATTGCTGCAAAATGAAGGCCGATATTGTTGCCCAAGACGAAACCGAGCAGGGCATCCGCGCATGGCTGAATCTCGGCCACACTTTCGGCCATGCCATCGAAGCCGAAATGGGCTACGGCGTATGGCTGCATGGCGAAGCCGTTGCCGCCGGTTGCATCCTCGCTTCCCGTTTGTCGCAAATCTTGGGCAAAACCCAACAAGCCGATACCGACCGCATTGCCGCTTTAATGGATGCCGCCTCCCTCCCGTCTGCGCCGCCTGTTTTCTCCTTTGAAAAATGGATTGAACACATGAGCCACGACAAAAAAGTCAGCAGCGGCATCATGCGTTTTGTCGGCTTGGAATACTTGGGCAAAGCCAATATCACCGAAATTACCGATATGGAAATCCTCCGCCAAACCTTGCAGCCATATTTGTGAGGAATGAAGTAGGTTTGCTTTAAAACCAAAGGCCGTCTGAAAGTCATTTTCAGACGGCCTTTGGTTTTAAAGCGTTTTGATTCATCGGCTTAAAGCTAGATAAACCAATTTGGGCGGGGTAATCATTTAAAGCGTCTTTTTATCCAACTCGGCGATAATCAGCAAGCCGCTGTCAAAGCGTCGGCTGTCGGTCAGTTTCAGACGGCCTTGATGGCGCTTGACAATGGTGTCTGCAATGGACAGACCAAGTCCGGTGCCTTGTTGTTCGGTGCCGAGAATGCGGTAGAAGGGGTCGATAACGCGTTGGCGTTCGCTTGTGGGAATACCGGGGCCGTCGTCCTCCACCCAGATGTTGAGGTATTCTGCGGTTTCATCAAAGCCCAAATCGATGCGGCCGCCTTTAGGGGTATAGCGGATGGCGTTATCGGTAAAGGTTTTGATGAGGGTGTAGATTTCGGTGTCGTCGGCGTGGATTTGGCAGTCGTTTTCAACGGCAACGCCGATGTCTTGACCTTTGGCCAGTGCCAGCGGCATGAGTTCCTGCAAGACGCGGCGGAACTGGTTTTGCAGGCTGATCAAGGTCTTGGGGCGTTGGATTTCGGGTGCTTGGACGCGTGCGAGGGAAAGGAGTTGCTCGAGCAGGTGGCGGTTGCGCTGTATGCTTTGTTGCAACAGGGCGGATTGCTCACGCGCTTCGGCGGACAGCTGCATATTGTTGAGCCGCTCTGCCTGAAGGGAAAGGGCGGTCATGGGGCTGCGCAATTCGTGTGCGGCATCGGCGATAAAGCGTTGCTGTTGGCGGACGTTTTCGTCGG
>NZ_JBQCWY010000470.1:0-2360 GCF_051956955.1 Neisseria sp. P0021.S005
CCAGCGCTTCCAGTTCTGCCAAGTCTTGATGCAGACGCTCCAGATATTGCGCCGTTTTGTTCAGATTAGTCTCGAAATTGCCGATACTTTTCTCTTTTTTGTCGATAAAGTATTTTTTCGCTTCATCGGTCTCAAATTCGGGCAGGCCGATTTTGACCATGCGCGGCTGTACCAATTTATTATTGTATTCGCCCACTTTATCCAACCAAGCCTGCATTTCTGGACGAACTTCCTCTTTCAGACGGCCTTGATCGATATAGCGGACAATATCCAAACTTTCGCCCATAAACGAACCGTCTTCTTTTTGCAAAATCGGCACTTGTTTTGAGCCAATCATGCCAATCGGCATGGCTTCGTCATCATTTGCCAAGACAACCTCTTCCACCGCCACATCACGCAAGCCGAAAATCATCCGCGCACGAACACAAAACGGGCAATGGTCGTAAATATACAGTTTCATTAAAAATCCTCCGAAAATGGGTTTGATTGGGCAAAGGCCGTCTGAATGCCTCACGCAAAAGGATTATCCTGCCAAATATCTTTGGAAACCATATCTGATAACGTGTTTATACGGCCGGGATATATGCAGTATTGTCTCCGGGCAGTATAACCGATGTTGAAATTTCCGTCGGATACACGACATCAGCGGCTGTCTCTGCTGAAATTTCACCTGCCAACTCATTGTAAATTCCTTTGTCGTTTTGGAAATCAATATCGGCAACCTTACGCCTTTCCCCGTTTTCCAAAACCACTTCTGATTCAAATAATATTTTATTATCGGCTTCATCTTTCAGATTGATTTTTGCAAAATCCAAAGAGATCGACTGGATATCCCAGTCGGACAATAGAGAAAGCTCTCCTTCCTCCGTTTTCCCGTTACTGTTTTCGTCATGCCAGATTCTTAGCTCGCCCCACAATTCATCATATTGATTAATGATATTATTATTGTCGCTGTCCAAATCTTTCAAAGCTTCTACGCCGTTTTCTGCGCGCTTGCCGTCAGACATAACTGTTGCCTCACCAAACATCTCCGTTCCGTCGTTTACCATGCCGTCTCCATTTTTATCCCAAACCAAAAAACCGCTGCCTTTTTTGAGCCAAGCCGTCTGTTCGGCCATCCCGTCGCCATCCATATCAAAACTCACTCCATCCTCCACCGAAGTCGTGAGCAACTCTTCTCCATACAGCTCGATAGCAAGAGGAGTATGGTAATTTTTGGCAATTTGGTCAAAATTCTGCTGAAGATTATCCACTCCGCCCTGCAAATCAAGTGAAATATTGGCTTTGTTCAGTAAATCCTGCAAAGCTTTCAAAGCTTCGTTTTCATTATGAATTTCTTTGCCTTTTCCTGATGCCTGTTCGGATTTTTGCTGTTCGACCAAAGTAGCCAAGCGGTTCACTGCATTGGAATGAAGCCTACTGGCTGAAGTAATCAGTGCCGCATACGCACTTTTTGAGTAATTTACTAAATTATCGTTGAAGCTGACACTCTTGCCCGCGCCACCGATACCGAATTCAATCGCCCCCTGCTTTCCGCCTGAAGAATAATATAACGCTGTTCTTGCAGCCGTCGTTACCGTACCGTCTGCCAAACGGCTGTTGGCAGGTACAAATACCACCATCAGCGTAGGATTTCCACGCGCCATCATCGGCATCAGACTAAGCGGCATATTTGGATCGGTTTTCTGAAAGCGAACCCGCTCGTCACCTACGCCAAACAGTCTGTTGGGATGGTCAGGCGCTGCTTCATCCATTCCTGATTGCAGAATTTTTTGCTTTTCGGCCGGAGTTTTACCGTTTAGCAGGTTTGGATTGGTTTCCTTAAGGAATACAGATTTCGCCCATGTCCAATAAGTATGGTCGGGCTGTCCGCTGGGGTTTTGGGTTTTCATTTTGTGGGCAAAATAATCAACAGCCTGTTGTTGGTTCATCGCCTTGATTGCTGCCGTATCCGATCCGTATTTGGTTTCTTTGGGATTGTTCCGCAAATCAAACTGAAAACGGTTGTATTCGGCTTTTCCTTCTTCATACAAAAAACGGCGGGCATACTCATTTGCAGTAAGGTTTTTTGTTGGATTTCTCTCATCAGCAAGATCTAGTCTATAAAGAGTATCAGAAATACCATGCTCGATTTCATGGGCATAATCAGAAGCCGTAAGATAATCTTTTCCAAATACCATCTCACGGTATTCAATGTCTCCTCTTAATTTTCTCGTTGTATAAGTGGCTGGAACATGATGATCGACACGAATACTTGATAGCCCCCATTTATTGATAAAAATATGAGTCTTTTGCATAATAACATTATCCCGCATGATGCTATCAATCTCCTTTTTAGGCATGCCCATGCGAATAAAATG
>NZ_JBQCWY010000471.1:0-2355 GCF_051956955.1 Neisseria sp. P0021.S005
TGACGATGGAGCAGGGCAAAAGCCTGACTGAGGCGCGTGGTGAAATTGATTATGCGGCTTCGTTTGTGCGCTGGTTTGCGGAAGAGGCGCGGCGGATTGACGGCGATGTGCTGACAAGTGTGAAAGCATCGCAAAAACTGGTTGTATTGAAACAGCCTGTCGGTGTTACCGCTGCGATTACGCCGTGGAACTTCCCATCTGCGATGATTGCACGCAAGGCTGCGCCTGCTTTGGCGGTGGGTTGCGCGATGATAGTCAAACCAGCATCACTCACGCCTTTGAGTGCGTATGCATTAGTCGTTTTGGCTTATGAAGCGGGCGTACCACAGGATTTGTTGCCTGTTGTCAGCGGTAGTGCTTCGGAAATCAGCCATGAATTTGCCACAAATCCAACTGTGCGCAAAATCAGCTTTACCGGCTCAACCGAAGTCGGCGCAAAAATTTTTGCCGACAGTGCGGCAGACATTAAAAAACTTAGCTTAGAACTGGGCGGCAATGCGCCGTTTATCGTGTTTGACGATGCCGATTTAGACAAAGCCGTCGAAGGTGCGCTCGCCAGCAAGTTCCGTAACAGCGGTCAGACCTGCGTCTGCACCAACCGCGTTTACGCTCAATCCGGCATTTACGAGGAATTTTGTCACAAATTGAGTGAAAAAGTGGCTGCGCTCAAATTGGGCAACGGCTTGGAAGATAACGTAAACCAAGGACCGCTGATTGAGGAAAAAGCGGTGGAGAAAGTAGAGCAGCACATCGCCGACGCATTGGCTAAAGGCGCAAGTTGCCTGACCGGCGGCAAACGCAGCGCATTGGGCGGAACGTTTTTTGAGCCGACCGTTTTAAGCGGCGTTACGGCGCAAATGGCGGTAGCTCACGAGGAAACCTTCGGACCTTTGTGTCCGGTGTTCCGTTTTGAAACCGAAGCCGAAGTCGTCGAGGCTGCAAACAATACGGAATACGGTTTGGCAGCTTACCTTTTTACCTCCGACACCGCCCGTCAGTGGCGCGTCGGCGAAGCCTTGGAATACGGCATGGTCGGCATCAATACGGGCTTAATCAGTAATGAAGTGGCACCGTTTGGCGGCGTGAAACGCAGCGGTTTGGGACGCGAAGGTAGCAAATATGGTGCGGACGAGTATTTAGAATTGAAATATTTGTGCATTGATGTAGCGGAATAAGGCTGTACAGTAAAGGCCGTCTGAAATTTGGTTTTCAGACGACCTTTTTCAAATGCAGTAAAGCTACTTGTTAATTTTGATATTATTAGAACGAGCTTTGTAAAAAAGCAAAACCATAAGAAACAAAGTTTCAAAAATTTTGTCATATGTATATTAAATTAGCTTAATAACTATTTTATATGTTTTTAATTTCATTATATGTGTATTCCAAATTTATGGAGTTAGTTTTTCTTTAAGCGAAGGCAGCGGAAATTTTGGTACCTATATCGGCGGCAATACAACAGTGAGCAAGGCAGGATTGGTTCTTTTTGCTCACACAGTGTGGCTTATATCGATAGCGTGGGAACTTTATCTAGGCTGCAATGTTTGAAAAAAGGTGATGTGAATGTTTAAGAAAATTTTAGTCCTGTTTTGCGTAGCTTTTACCGGCGCGTGCAGTTCCTTTGATGGGGATGGTTTGACAAATGGCTCATATTCTCAAGGAAAACGTCTTGATCCGAATTGTGATCATTATGCTGTCGGTGGTAGTGGTGGCGGTTGTACACCGGCAGGTCAATGGCATCTTAAAGATAAACAAGGACAAAGAGTACCATTCTAGTTTTTAAAAATGATTGTAGAACGGGCATTTAATTATTTAGGCCGCCTGAAATTTGGTTTTCAGACGGCCTTTGTTTTAGAGTAGATCCTGGATGGCTGAACGCTCTTCTTCCAATTCGGCCAGCGTAGCGGCAATACGTTTTTGGCTGAATTCGTCCGACAAATCCAAGCCCTGGACGATGCGGTAGCTGCCTTCGTTACAAATGACGGGGAAGCCGAAAATCAAACCTTCGGGAATGCCGTAAGAGCCGTCGGATGGAACGCCCATGGTTATCCATTTACCACTGCTGCCGAGCAACCAGTCGCGCAGGTGGTAGATGGCGGCATTAGCGGCGGAGGCCGCGGATGATGAACCGCGTGCGGCAATAATGGCGGCACCACGTTCGGCGATTTTCGGCATGAAGACTTCGGTGTTCCAGTCGGGTTCGGTAATCATGTCTTGGACGGACTCGCCGTTGCTGGTGGCGTAGCGGTAGTCGGCGTACATGGTCGGGCTATGGTTGCCCCAGACGCACATTTGCTCGATGGAAGTAATCGGGCGGTTGATTTTTTCGGCAATTTGACTGACGGCACGGTGGTGGTC
>NZ_JBQCWY010000472.1:0-2349 GCF_051956955.1 Neisseria sp. P0021.S005
GGACGGCCTGCTTGTTTTGGTACGAAATAGTACATCATACCCAAGAAGCCGGCTGTCAGGAAAAAGCCCACCGCATTGTGGCCGTACCACCATTGAACCATCGCATCAATCGCACCTGCGTAAACCGGGTAAGATTTCATCAAACCGGCAGGGATGCTGATATTATTGACGATGTGCAACAGCGCAACGGCCAAGATAAAGCCGCCGTAGAACCAGTTGGCAACGTAAATATGTTTGATTTTACGTTTGGCAATCGTACCGAAGAATACGATGGCGTAGGCAACCCACACCAGCGTAATCAAAATGTCGATAGGCCATTCCAACTCGGCGTATTCTTTACCTTGGGTGTAACCCATAGGCAAGCTGATGGCCGCAGCCACGATAACAGCCTGCCAACCCCAGAAGGTAAATGCAGGCAGCCAACCGCCAAACAGACGGGTATTACATGTACGTTGAACAACGTAGTATGATGTACCGATCAAACCGCAACCGCCGAATGCAAAAATAACCGCATTGGTGTGCAGAGGACGCAGGCGACCGAAGTGGAACCAAGGTCCGATATTGGATAAATCGAGGGCCGGAGCAAAAAGCTGGGCAGCGACGATAACGCCGACCAACATGCCCACAATACCCCAAACTACAGTCATGATGGCGAACTGGCGCACCACTTTGTAGTTATAAGTTTGTGTGTCCATGGAAGTCTCCATAAATTATGGGTATAAAAAATTTTTATCTCACCCCAACCCCTGCATTTACGAAAAGCGCAATACGGCCAAGGCTCAAATTTTTCTAAATTTAACATAGACACCACAACATGCCAAGCAAAATTACATTCCACATTGCATAAAATATTTAGTAAGACATAAATTCATTTCTTTTATAATCAATAAATTATTAAAACATACGCATTAAATCAGACGTGGTATTTTTTCAAGCCCCCTTTTTCATACAGTTTTATTGATATAGATTAAGCCCACCCCTTAAACCCCCTTATTCTTAATAAACTTTAGCAAATTAACCAATAGCCATGATTAATTACAAAATTACCCCCAACTTTCTGTCTCATGAATGGCACATCACCTTATCATTCACTCAACCTAATGATTATGAAACAGAAATCAGCCTGCCAAACTGGGTTCCCGGCAGCTACCTCATCCGTGACTTTGCCCGCCACATCACACACATCAACGCGTGCTGCAACGGCAAAGCCCAGCCACTGACACAAACCAGCAAAAACTATTGGCAAACCCCTGCCCTCAATGGAGCGTGGGAAATTTACTACACCGTCTACGCATTCGACTTGTCTGTTCGCGGCTCATTCCTCAGTACCGAGCGCGGCTTTTTTGATGGCGCGTGCCTATTCTTAAAAGTGCACGGACAAGAGGAACAACCGCACCAAGTCGAATTTCCTACCCTGCCACACACATGGCAGATAGCCACAACCCTGCCACAAATTTCGGCGACCACTTTTCAGACGGCCTCATATGCCGAGCTTATTGATCACCCTGTTGAAACAGGCATCATCGAATTCCTCGACTTTGAAGCACAAGGTATTCCCCACCGTATTGCATTAAGCGGTATCTACCCCGATTTCGACCTCACCCGCTTCCTCGCCGATATTCAAAAAATCTGCGAAACCGAGTTGGCGATGTTCCCTTCCCCTGCCCCGTTTACCGAATACCTTTTCCTACTACATCTGGGAGACAACCTCTACGGCGGACTGGAACACATCAGCAGCACCGCCCTTCTTGCCGACCGCCACAGTCTGCCATCTTACGATATGGGCGAAGCCGACAAAGCCTATACCGAATTACTCGGTCTATTCTCCCATGAATACTTCCACGCATGGAACGTCAAATCCATCAAACCGGCTGTCTTCGCACCTTACAATCTCGACCAAGAAAACTATACCGAGCAACTTTGGGCATTTGAAGGCATTACCTCCTACTACGACGACCTCTTTCTTGCTAGAAGCAAAACCATCAGCCCCGAAGCCTACCTTACCCTGCTTGCACAAGGCATCACACGCGTCCAGCAGACACAAGGCCGTCTGAAACAAACACTTGCCCAATCCAGTTTCAGCGCATGGGACAAGTTCTACAAACAAGACGAAAACAGCCCCAACGCCATCGTCAGCTACTATCAAAAAGGCGCACTGGCCGCACTTTGCCTCGACCTCATCATCCGTGAGAAAAGCCAAGGCAAATACACCCTCGACAGCGTGATGCAGCAACACTATCTCGATTGGTGCAACACCCATCAAGGCATACCCGAAAAACACTGGCAATCCCGTTGCCAAGAAATGACCGGTTTAGATTTAGAAACCTTCTTTCAGACGGCCTTATACAG
>NZ_JBQCWY010000473.1:0-2346 GCF_051956955.1 Neisseria sp. P0021.S005
CTTCTTTCAGACGGCCTTCGCCAGTGTAGCGGTAGCCTGCTTCGATACGTTGACGGCGGATACGGTCGCGGGCGTTGCTCTCAGATGTTGCGATGGTTACCGGCCCGCGCGATTGCGAACCCAAGCCATTTGCCAATACGGTATCGTTGGCGTGGTAATACTGTTCGTACAAAGTTTCCAGGCGGTGGCGTTCGTTGCCGATATTGCCTTTCGCCAAGATATTGTAGGCATTGTTTTTCTGTGGATTGGTGGCAGTACGCGCAGTCGAGTAGCTGGTATCGCTGCCCATGTTTTCGGTTTCATGACCTTGGCGGCGCGTCAGCATCAGCAGACCTTCGGCGTTTTCATGGAAACCTGCCACAGTCGCCGTCACGCCATGGCTGCGGTCACGGCTGTGGTAGCCGTGTTTCAAACCGAAATGCCCGCGTTTGCCCGCATCGACAAAATCGCTCGGTGAGAGCGTCACCATATTCACCACGCCTCCGAGCGCGTCGCTGCCGTAGAGCGCAGAATAAGGACCTTTGACAATATCGACCTGCTTGAGCGTGTCGCTTTCGACCATATCGCGTCCCGAAATCGCACCGTTGGAGCCGCCGCCCGCATAAGATTCGGGAATGCGCACACCGTCCACCATCATCAGAATGCGGTTGCCGTCTATGCCCCGGATATTAATGCCCGCATGGCCACGGCGGTTGTTGTCAGACGGCACGCTGACGCCGGGTTCGTACATTACAATATCGTCCAAATTCTGCGCCGAGGCTTGATTCAAGGTTTTACGTCCGATAACCGACACATTCGGCGCGGCTTTATCCAAAGTTTGCGCATTGCGGTCAGCCGTGACCACCACAGGCTCTATTTCTGCCTGAGCCACCGGCATCTGAGCCGCATATAACTGTCCGGAAAAAACCGCCCCTATTACACAGGCAATCGCTTTCTTTTTCATTACACAACCTTACCATTTGAATAATAATGGTTTACATTTATAAAACAAACAGACGGTTTTTGCAAGTTTAAGATATAAACAAAAGGCCGTCTGAAAACCCGATAATTTAGGTTTTCAGACGGCCTGTCCTACTTTTCTTTTCAATTAGAACGTATGTTTAACTGTTGCAGTCACACTACGCGGCGTGCCGTAAACGTGAATATCCGGCATGGTGCGATAGCGTTTGTTAAAGACGTTTTCAAAGTCCAAACTGATGCGGGTGGATTTGCCGATTTTGTAATGACCGGTCAAGTCCAGCGTTGCGTACGGACGTTGGGTCAATGCAGCGGCGGCGGCTGGATTGATGTCTGCAGGGTATTCATCCAGCGTGTGGCTGCGGCTTTGCCAGTTGACGTTGGCACCCACGTTCAAACGGTCGGTCACATCATACGCGGTAAAGAGTTTGAACAGATGAACCGGATAAGACGGATGCAGTTGAACCCCTTCGCTGTCTTTAATTTTGGAACGTGCATAAGATGCATTCAGCAGCCATTTTTCGCTCAGACGGCCGCCGACAGAGAGTTCCACGCCTTTTGTTGTGGTGTTGTCGGCTGCGCGGTAGTATTCCTCGCCATTTGCGAATTTGCCTGCAACAACGCCCAAATGGTCGCGTTTGTTCATAAAGACGGAGGCGGAAGCATTCAGACGGCCTTCAAACCATGATGCTTTCAAACCGGTCTCGTAGGTTTTGCCGCGTTGTGGTTTGAGCGCCGCGCCGTCTTTGGTCAGGTAACGCACTTGCGGACGGAAAATGGTGGTGTAAGATGCATAGGCGGTCAGATTGTCGCCGATGTCGTAGGTTACGCCCAAATAAGGAATGAAAACATTTTGTTTGTGGCTGCTGTGTGCGAATTTGTTACGGCTGGTGCTGTAACGGTAACGCCAATCCACAAAACGGCTGCCGCCGATAAAGGCGAGTTTATCGGTCAGTTTGAAACGGGTCGAGCCGTAAACCGACAGGTTTTTCATGCGTGAAAAACCATCGCGCAGATACGGCATATCGGGTTTGGCGATATTGCCGTTAAAGAGGCGCAAATCAGGAATCGTCGATTCGCCTTCGTCATAGAAAGACAGGTTTTCTTTGTTGTCCTGATGGCTGATGCCAACATTGAACTCGTGCGAGCGACCCAACGCCGGATAATAGCCGTCTAAGGCCAGCGCAAAATTCTGATCGCGGTATTTGCTGCGGTCGCGGTCGGATGTAAAGAGCGCGGAGTAATCCGAATTAATGACAAAAGTACCGGCAATGCCTGAAACGATGTCGTTTTTACCCGAAACATGGCTGTAATCGCCTGTCAGTTTCCAGCCGTTATCAAACTCATGGCTGAGGGAAGTGAATACTTCGGCACTGGTGTCTTTGCCGT
>NZ_JBQCWY010000474.1:0-2344 GCF_051956955.1 Neisseria sp. P0021.S005
ATCGATGAATATTGAAGATGAAGGGATTTTACCTGAAAAAAGCGGATATGCCGTCATTGCATATCCGCTTTTTGATTGGGGAAGTTTAAGAGAACAGGCGCAGGGCTTGTTTGCTGCCGGGTTTGATGCCGACTTTAAGCATTTCTTCCTGACGGGCCAAAACGTAGTTGCGTACGTCTTTGAGCCATTGGGTGGAAACTTCTTCCATTTGGTCGTTAACCAAATCCAAGCTGAGTTGACCGGAAAGTTTGACTGCCAAGTCCATGAATTTGTCGAAAGTTTTTTCGCCGGCAGGAACATGCGGAATATCTAGAAGCATGCTGAAACCGCGGTAGGTTTGGTTGTCCAACAGAGGATTGGTAAACGGTTTGTTGTCCAAAGTATGGATGGAGAACAATTGAGGGTTGTTGTTGTCGCCGAAATGGAACGCGCCGTCTTCGCCCAGTTTGAAGCCTGTATCTTCCACGGCGGCACGCAATTCTACGCCGCTGATATTGGAATGGGAAACTAAGTGAATGGCGATGGTTTGGTCAACACGCGCACAGAATTGGTCGAGGGCTTGCGCGACTTCGGTGAAAGCGTCCAAGTCGGTATGCAAAACTTTGCCGTCCATCAGTTGGGCAAAAGCATCAACCTGTTGGTCGAATTGTTGCAACTCTTCACGCGCGGCCAAACCGTTGCGGCTGACAGCTTGCAGGCCCATGACGAAGCCTTGGTAGTAAACACCCGGAATCGGCTCGGCAACGCGGAAATGATCGTCCATGGTGCAACCGATGATTTGGAAGCGGTGAGTGCCGGAAAGGCGCGGCAGGGCGTGCAATTCTTGGGCTTGTTTCAGGGAGATGTAGGCCATGTAGTCGAAGCGCGGGTCAAACCAAGGTAACTCGACTTGAGACAATTCATCCAAGCTGATCAATGGTACTTGTGCCACAGGCTCGGCTGTGGTTTCAACCGGAGCAGAAGCGGCTTCGGCTGGGCTTACGGTAATTTCGTTGTTCAAGCCGATAACGGTGTGTTGAACTTTTTCTTCTGCGGAAAAGTCGTCTTCCACGGCCAGCTCGACATCGGTTTTAAGTTGGGCAGGATGAGCCAGTTTGGCTTTTGCCGCGTAGATTTCATCTTGCTCTTGCAGGTTGCGCAATGCCTCTTCGGTTTTTTTGTTTTTCTTGATAAACAAACCTTGGCCGCCGGTTTCTTTGCTGTCGCGGACGTGCTTGGTTTTGCTGGTCAAAAGTGCATCCTTATCGGAATGGCCGAATTGTTCGCGCACTTGTTTGCGGTATTGGTTTTCCTGGTACATATTGTAACCGATGACAGCCAAAAGGGCGGCGAGGGCTAAGACGATGAAAATCATGGAGTAATCACTTTTTAAAAAGGCAGCATTCCGTCTTTTTCAGGGTGCGGAATCTTGCTGCGTGGGAAGTTCGTTGGAGCCGGACTTTATGCGTCCGAATGAATAGCTGAATTATAACGAAAATAAACGGTTGTGACAGCATTATGTCTGCCAATCAGTGTTCAGGCCGTCTGAAAGTTATCCGTGCCGGATGGGGAAACCTGCTTTTTGAAGGCGTGGCCAATCGAAGAAATGTCCAGGATCGGTTTTCCTGTCCGGAGCGATGTCCTGATGACCGGTAATGGCCTGAATCGGGTAATGTTCGGAAATGGCGGTCAGCAAGGCTTGCAGGCTGGTGTATTGTGCTTCGGTAAAAGGCTCGAAATC
The DNA here is from genome assembly GCF_051956955.1 of Neisseria sp. P0021.S005. NCBI lineage: Bacteria > Pseudomonadati > Pseudomonadota > Betaproteobacteria > Neisseriales > Neisseriaceae > Neisseria > Neisseria sp. P0021.S005. Next base: position 1,721 of record NZ_JBQCWY010000474.1, read on the forward strand.
GCAGCCTTCCAATTCGATACCGATGGAGAAGGTATTGCATTTTTCTCTGCCTTGAAATGACGATACACCGGCATGATAGGCCATATCGTCGCAGGAAACGAATTGGACGGTTTCGCCCTTACGGCTGATGAAAAAATGGCTGGAGACGCGCAGGGTGTGGATGATGCTGAAAAAAGGATGCTCGTCAGGGTTGATTTGGTTGGTAAACAATTTTTCCACCGCACCCGTGTTGTACTCAAAAGGAGGGAGGGAAATATTGTGGAGGACAACCAATGAGATGTCTTCATCCGGTTCTCGCGGGCTGAAATTGGGCGAATGAGTTTGACGTGCATTCAGCCAACGGCCGCTTTGCCAAGTGTTTTTTGAAGGAGAATTCATGGTTTCAGACGGCCTTTCGGGATAGGAAAATATACGTTGGGTAAGGTGGAGGGCGTGGTGGACTTGTTTTCGGTTATACTGTCGCCCGACACGTTCACAAACCAAGAATCCTACCATGCTGAAAAAATTGTTGAAATGGCTGGCCGTATTTTTGACGGCATTTGCCGCCGTGGTTGCCGCATTGTTGTTTGTTCCGAAAGACAACGGCAAACCATACCGTATTACCATTACCAAAAACCAAGGTAT
>NZ_JBQCWY010000475.1:0-2341 GCF_051956955.1 Neisseria sp. P0021.S005
CGTAACTAGGAACGAACCATGTTACAAATCGAAATCGACGGCAAACAGGTATCTGTGGAGCAGGGCGCGACGGTGATTGAAGCCGCGCACAAGCTCGGTACTTATATCCCGCATTTCTGTTACCACAAAAAACTTTCCATCGCCGCCAACTGCCGTATGTGTTTGGTGGACGTGGAAAAAGCCCCCAAACCCCTGCCCGCCTGTGCCACGCCGGTTACAGACGGCATGATTGTGCGTACGCATTCGGCAAAAGCCCGAGAGGCGCAAGAAGGCGTGATGGAGTTCCTGCTCATCAACCATCCGCTTGATTGTCCGACCTGCGACCAAGGCGGCGAATGCCAGTTGCAGGATTTGGCGATGGGCTACGGCAAAACCACCAGCCGTTATACCGAAGAAAAACGTTCCGTCGTCGGCAAGGATATGGGTCCTTTGGTTTCCGCCGAGGAAATGAGCCGTTGTATCCACTGTACCCGTTGCGTTCGTTTCACTGAAGAAATCGCCGGCGTGCAAGAAATCGCTATGGCCAACCGCGGCGAATACTCCGAAATTATGCCTTTTATCGGCAAAGCAGTGGAAACCGAATTGTCAGGCAACGTCATCGATTTGTGTCCTGTCGGCGCATTGACCAGCAAACCGTTCCGCTTCAACGCGCGTACTTGGGAATTGAACCGCCGCAAATCCGTTTCCGCCCATGACGCTTTGGGCAGCAATCTGATTGTACAAACCAAAGACCATACCGTCCGCCGCGTGTTGCCGCTGGAAAACGAAGCCATCAACGAATGCTGGCTGTCTGACCGCGACCGTTTCGCCTACGAAGGCCTGTATCACGAAAGCCGTCTGAAAAACCCGAAAATCAAACAGGGCGGCGAGTGGATGGACGTGGATTGGAAAACCGCGTTGGAATATGTCCGCAGCGCGATTGAATGTATCGCCAAAGACGGCAACCAAAACCAAGTCGGCATTTGGGCGAACCCGATGAATACGGTTGAAGAGCTGTATCTGGCCAAAAAACTTGCCGACGGCTTGGGTGTTAAAAACTTTGCCACCCGTTTGCGCCAACAAGACAAACGTCTTTCAGACGGCCTTAAAGGTGCGCAATGGTTGGGACAAAGCATTGAATCTTTGGCTGACAACGATGCCGTATTGGTAGTCGGCGCGAACTTGCGCAAAGAACAGCCGCTCCTGACCGCCCGCCTGCGCCGCGCCGCCAAAGACCGTATGGCCTTGAGCGTATTGGCCAGCAGTAAAGAAGAATTGTTTATGCCGCTTCTGTCTCAAGAAGCTGCACATCCCGATGAGTGGGCAGGCCGTCTGAAAAACCTGTCTGCCAATGCGGAACACGCCGTTACCGCCAGCCTGAAAAATGCTGAAAAAGCAGCGGTGATTTTGGGTGCGGAAGTGCAAAACCATCCCGATTACGCCGCCATTTATGCTGCCGCGCAAGAGCTGGCAGACGCGACCGGCGCAGTGCTGGGTATTTTGCCGCAAGCTGCCAACAGCGTTGGTGCGGATGTTTTGGGCGTGAACTCCGGCGAGAGCGTTGCCGAAATGGCAAATGCGCCGAAACAGGCAGTCTTGTTGCTCAACGTCGAGCCTGAAATCGATACGGCGGACGGCGCAAAAGCCGTAGCCGCGTTGAAACAGGCGAAAAGTGTGATGGCGTTTACACCGTTTGTCAGCGAAATGCTGTTGGACGTGTGCGACGTATTGTTGCCGATTGCGCCGTTTACCGAAACATCAGGCAGCTTCATCAATATGGAAGGCCGTCTGCAATCTTTCCACGGCGTGGTACAAGGCTTCGGCGATTCGCGTCCGATGTGGAAAGTGTTGCGCGTATTGGGCAACCTGTTTGACCTGAAAGGTTTTGAATATCACGATACCGCTGCGATTCTGAAAGATGCGCTGGATGCAGAAAGTCTGCCGTCCAAACTGGATAACTGCAGCACATGGACAGGGGAGGGCGTTCAGACGGCCTCAGACCGTCTCGTCCGTGTCGGCGGCGTCGGTATTTATCACACTGATCCTATCGTGCGCCGTTCCGCACCGTTGCAAGAAACCAGCCATGCCGCCGTGCCTGCCGCGCGTGTAAATCCAAACACATTGGCACGCTTGGGCCTGCAAGACGGACAAACTGTTGTTGCCAAACAAAACGGCGCAAGCGTATCGGTTGCCGTCAAAGCTGATGCCGGTTTGCCTGAAAACGTGGTGCATCTGCCGCTGCATACCGAAAATGCCGCGCTGGGTGCGTTGATGGACACTATTGAACTGGCGGGAGCTTGATCATGCAAGAATGGTTCCAAAACCTCTTTGCCGCAACGCTCGGTCTGGGCGATTTGGGTAT
>NZ_JBQCWY010000476.1:0-2339 GCF_051956955.1 Neisseria sp. P0021.S005
TGCTGTCAGCCAGCACATCAATCGCCTCGAAACCCTGCACGGCATCAAGCTGTTAAACCGCAGCACGCGCAGCCTTGCGCCTACCGATGCCGGCCGCGCCTTGGGCGAATACTGCCGCCGTCTCGCCACCACGCTTGCCGATACGCGTACTGTTATCGACAATCTGAAAACCGAACCCGTCGGCGAATTACGTATTTCCCTGACTTCCACCGTCATCGGTTCCCGCGCTTTTCAGACGGCCTTTTCGCGATTGCAAACCGAGTTCCCAAAAATCCGCCCCGTCCTCAATTTCAGCGATACCTTGGACGACCTGCAACACAATCAGACCGACATCGCCATACGCGGCGGCGACCGCGCTTTGGACGATCCCAATCTTATCGCGCGTCATCTCGTTACCTGGCAGTCCACCATTTGCGCCGCGCCCGATTATCTCGACCGGCATCCGCCCATTACCCATCCCTCGCAGCTTCACGCTCACCGCTGGCTGCATTTTTTACCTGTTCGCACCACCTTGCAAAACGGTGAAGAAAGCTATTACCTCGACGTCGCCGACAGCATTGCCTGCACGCATCTTGCCGCTGTCCGCAGCCTGACCGAAAGTGGATTTGGTTTGTCTTTGCAGGTGGGCGGCGAAGTGAGGGAAAAAATTGCACAAGGCCGTCTGAAAGCGGTTTTGCCCGAATGGACATTGCCGCCGGTTAGCCTTTATTTGGTGACGCCTTATCGTGTGCAGTCTGCCAAAACCGAGGCTGCCGTGCGCATTTTTACCGAGAGTTTTGCCAAGGAAGGGGATTTATGAGCGCGGAAAATTGGAGCGTTTACCTGATTTTGTGCGAAAACGGTGCGTTTTATTGCGGCATCAGCAACCGTCCTCAAGAGCGATTTGCGGCGCACTTGTCAGGAAAAGGCGCGAAATACACGCGGTTGAACAAGCCTGTCGAGATGCGCATCGTTTCAGACGGCCTGAATAAAAGTGAAGCGCTGAAACGGGAAATAGGCATTAAGAAATTGACGGCAGAGCAGAAGCGGGGATTGTGGGCGGAAGCTGAAATATTGGCAAAAGGTTAATGGCGGCAATGGATTAAATTGTAGTCGGGATATGAATAACCACATAAACAAGTAAGCCTGCTGGTGTCTTTTGCATAGCCAAGCGGCAAATGTTTATTAACATGATTCAAAAAGGCCGTCTGAAACCTGATTTGGGTTCAGACGGCCTTTTTAGGATAAGAGGCGGTTTAATGCTTATTGTATTATATGGAAAGCTTGTAAAAAGTTGAATTTAAAAAGAAACTTTAAAAATAAGGGGATAACTGTTTGAACAATAAAATGAAAATTATTACGCTAAATGACAAATGAGCGTAAATTTCTATCTGAGTAGAGGTGTGGTGTCAATATGTTTTTCCTGTTTTTGTGACAAAATCTGATTTATACCAATATTTATTATAGTGTAGGTCGAAGGTATTAGTTTCTATGTTAGAATTTTTAAGCTGTTTATATAAAACAGTAATTTAAACTAAAACTAAGGAAAGACAGAACATGAACAAATTACTGATTGCCGTAATGATGATGGCTGGTCTGACAGCTTGTTCCCAAGAGGCTAAACAGGAGACTCAAGAGGCTGCTCAAGCCGTTGCATCTGAAGTTAAAAACGAAGTTGCTTCTGCCGCCGATGCTACTGCATCTGCCGCTCAAGAAGCTGCCGATAAAGTAGAAGCCGCTGCCAGCAAAGCAGAGGAAGCCGCTAAACCTGAAGAAGCTGCCAAGCCCGAAGAGAAAGCCGAAGCGCCTGCCGCTGAAGCCAAGCCTGCAGAAGCCGCCAAAGTGGACGGCAAAGCTGTTTTTGAAGCGAACTGTAAAGCATGCCACAGCGGCTTGATTCCCGGCGCTCCTGCCGTAGGCAAAAAAGAAGACTGGGCTCCTCGCATCAAACAAGGCCAAGACACTCTGCACAAACACGCCCTCGAAGGCTTCAATGCCATGCCTGCCAAAGGCGGTAACGGCAGCCTGAGCGATGATGAAGTGAAAGCCGCAGTTGACTACATGGCCAACGAATCCGGCGCTAAATTCTAAATCATGCAGATTGAAACGCACCTTGCCACAAGGTGCGTTTTTTATATTCAGGCGGATGAAAGTTGAAATAGGGCCGATAAACAGGCAAAGGCCGTCTGAAACATTTTATTTTGAAGCACAATCGGCTAAAATCAGGCGAATGATTTTATGCAGGAGCAAACCATGAGCAATCAACACGACAACGTAGATGCCGGCGAAATCGCCAAGTTCAGCCAAATCGCCGACAAATGGTGGGATAAAAACGGCGAATTCAAGCCCCTGCATGACAT
>NZ_JBQCWY010000477.1:0-2333 GCF_051956955.1 Neisseria sp. P0021.S005
TGCTGTCAGCCAGCACATCAATCGCCTCGAAACCCTGCACGGCATCAAGCTGTTAAACCGCAGCACGCGCAGCCTTGCGCCTACCGATGCCGGCCGCGCCTTGGGCGAATACTGCCGCCGTCTCGCCGCCACCCTTGCCGATACGCGTACCGTTATCGACAATCTGAAAACCGAACCTGTCGGCGAATTGCGCATTTCCCTGACTTCTACGGTCATCGAATCCCGCGCTTTTCAGACGGCCTTTTCACGATTGCAAACCGAGTTTCCCAAAATCCGCCCCGTCCTTAATTTCAGCTATACTTTGGACGACCTGCAACACAATCAGACCGACATCGCCATACGCGGCGGCGACCGCGCTTTGGACGATCCCAATTTGGTCGCGCGCCATCTCGTGACTTGGCCGTACATCATTTGCGCCGCGCCGGATTATCTTGACCGGCATCCGCCCATTACCCATCCCTCTCAGCTTCATGCACACCGCTGGCTGCATCTTTTACCTGTCCGCACGACCTTGCAAAATGGTGAAGAAAGCTATTTCCTCGACATCGCCGACAGCATTGCCTGTACGCATCTTGCCGCCGTGTGTAACCTGACCGAAAGCGGATTTGGTTTGTCTTTGCAGGTGGGCGGCGAAGTGAGGGAGAAAATTGCACAAGGCCGTCTGAAAGCGGTTTTGCCTGAATGGACATTGCCGCCGGTCAGCCTTTATTTGGTAACGCCTTATCGTGTGCAGTCTGCCAAAACCGAGGTTGCCGTGCGCATTTTTACCGAGAGTTTTGCCAAGGAAGGGGATTTATGAACGCGGAAAATTGGAGCGTTTACCTGATTTTGTGCGAAAACGGCGCGTTTTATTGCGGCATCAGCAACCATCCGCAAGAGCGGTTTACGGCGCACTTGTCAGGAAAAGGCGCGAAATACACGCGTTTGAACAAGCCTGTCGAGATGCGCATCGTTTCAGACGGCCTGAACAAGAGTGAAGCGCTAAAACAGGAAATCGGCATTAAGAAATTGACGGCAGAGCAGAAGCGGGGATTGTGGACTGAAGCTGAAACCTTGGCAAAAGGCTAATGGCATTGGATTAAATTGTAGTCGGAATATGAAAAACTCTATAAACAAGTAAGCCTGCCGGTGTCTTTTGCATGGCCAAGCGGCAAATGTTTATTAACATGATTCAAAAAGGCCGTCTGAAACCTGATTGGGATTCAAACGGCCTGTTTGGATGGGGATGGCTTTTAGGTTGACGCTACTTATGGAGAAGTCGGTAAAAAGTTGAATTCTAAAAGAAACTTTGAAAATAAAATGAGTAACTGCTTGAACAATAAAATGAAAGTTATCGCATTTCATGACAAATGGGGTGAATTTCTATCCGAGTGGAGAGGTGGTGTCAATATGTTTTTCAGTTTTTGAGACAAAATCTGATTTATACCAATATTTATTATAGTGTAGGTCAAAAGTATTAGTTTCTATGCTAGAATTTTTAAGCTGTTTATATAAAACAGTGATTTAAATAAAATTAAGGAAAGACAGAACATGAACAAATTACTGATTGCCGTAATGATGATGGCTGGTTTGACAGCTTGTTCCCAAGAGGCTAAACAGGAGACACAAGAGACTGCTCAAGCCGTTGCATCTGAAGTGAAAAACGAAGCCGCTTCTGCTGCCGATGCGACTGCATCTGCCGCTCAAGAAGCTGCCGATAAGGTTGAAGCCGCCGCCAGCAAAGCAGAGGAAGCCGCCAAACCTGAAGAAGCCGCCAAGCCTGAAGAGAAAGCCGAAGCGCCTGCCGCTGAAGCCAAGCCTGCCGAATCCGCCAAAGTGGACGGCAAAGCTGTTTTTGAAGCGAACTGTAAAGCATGCCACAGCGGCTTGATTCCCGGCGCTCCGGCCGTAGGCAAAAAAGAAGACTGGGCGCCTCGCATTAAACAAGGTAAAGACACTCTGCACAAACACGCAATCGAAGGCTTCCAAGCCATGCCTGCCAAAGGCGGCAACGGCAGCTTGAGCGACGATGAAGTGAAAGCCGCAGTTGACTACATGGCCAACGAATCCGGCGCTAAATTCTAAACCGCACCGATTGAAACGCACCTTGTCACAAGGTGCGTTTTTTATGGGCAGACGGATGAAAGTTGAAATAGGGCCGATAAACAGGCAAAGGCCGTCTGAAACATTTTATTTTGAAGCACAATCGGCTAAAATCAGGCGAATTATTTTATGCAGGAGCAAACCATGAGCAATCAACACGACAACGTAGATGCCGGCGAAATCGCCAAGTTCAGCCAAATCGCCGACAAATGGTGGGATAAAAACGGCGAATTCAAGCCCCTGCATGACAT
>NZ_JBQCWY010000478.1:0-2329 GCF_051956955.1 Neisseria sp. P0021.S005
GAAAACTATTTTCATTTTCAGACGGCCTGTTCAATTTTAAACCTATTCAGGCTTATTCTTCGTATGCGTCAATCGGCAAGCAGGAGCAAACCAGATTGCGGTCGCCATACACTTCATCTACCCGTTTAACGCTCGGCCAGAATTTGTGTTCGCGGACGAACGGCAATGGGAAGACGGCTTCTTCGCGGGAGTACGGATGCGCCCATTCGCCGGTTACGTCGGATGCGGTATGCGGAGCGTTCACCAGCGGATTATCCTCTTTCGGCCATTCGCCGCGCTCGACTTTCAGCACTTCCTGTTTAATTTGTTTCAGGGCGGCGATGAAGCGGTCGAGTTCGGCTTTGCTTTCGCTCTCAGTCGGTTCGATCATCAGCGTGCCGGCAACAGGGAAGGAAACCGTCGGCGCGTGGAAGCCGTAGTCCATCAGGCGTTTGGCGATGTCGGTTTCAGTGATGCCGCTTTCGGCTTTGAGTGGACGCAAATCAACGATACATTCGTGCGCGACGCGGCCGTTTTTGCCTGTATACAGAATCGGATAGTCTTCGCTCAGACGTTTGGCAACGTAGTTGGCATTGAGCAATGCCCAGCGTGTTGCCTGTTCCATGCCTTGTTTGCCCATCATGGTCAGGTACATCCAAGTAATCGGCAGGATGGACGCAGAACCGAAGGCCGCAGCAGCAACGGCGGTTTGGTCGGCACTGGCGCTGTGGGTGTCGGTCAAAGCGTGTCCCGGTGCAAACGGGGCAAGGTGGGCTTTCAAACCGATAGGGCCGACGCCCGGACCGCCGCCGCCGTGAGGGATACAGAAGGTTTTGTGCAGGTTCATGTGCAACACGTCCGCGCCGACTTCGGCAGGCTGCATGATGCCGATTTGGGCGTTGAGGTTGGCGCCGTCCATGTAAACCTGTCCGCCGTTTTCATGGATGATGCGACAGATGTCGCGGATGCCTTCTTCGTACACGCCGTGGGTGGACGGGTAAGTAATCATGATAGCGGACAAAGCGTCGCGGTATTGCTCGGCTTTGGCTTTCAAATCGTCGATGTTGACGTTGCCGTGTTCGTCGGTATCGACAACGACGACTTTCAAACCCAGCATGGCCGCAGTCGCAGGGTTGGTGCCGTGGGCTGATTTTGGAATCAGACAGATGTTGCGGTGTCCCTCGCCGTTGGCTTCTTGATAGCGGCGGATGGAGAGCATGCCGCTGTATTCGCCCTGCGCGCCGGAGTTGGGCTGGAAGGAAATCGCGTCAAAGCCGGTGATGGCTTTCAGGCTGTTTTCCATATCGGCGAGCAATTCGCGGTAGCCGGCAGTTTGCGCTTCGGGAGCGTAAGGGTGGATGTCAGTGAACTCTGCCCAAGTAATCGGCAACATTTCCGCAGTCGCGTTGAGTTTCATGGTGCAGCTGCCCAATGAAATCATGCTGCGGTTCATTGCCAAATCGCGGTCTTCGAGTTTTTTCAGGTAGCGCAACATTTCGTGTTCGGTGTGGTAACTGTTGAACACAGGATGTTGCAGAATGTCGTCCTGACGCAGCAATTCTGCATTCAGACGGCCTTTGACGTCATCGGCAAATGTGAACGTATCTTTGCCGGTAAACGCGCGGTACAAATCGACCAAATCTTCGTATGCCGACGTTTCATGGAATGCAGCCGCAACTTGAGTATCGTTAACGCGGCGCAGGTTGTAACCCGATTCCAAAGCAGCGGCAAACACTTGGTCTGCTTTCTCTTTGCTGCCGAAATCGACGGTAACGGTATCGAAGAAGACCTTGTGAACCACATTCAGGCCGTCTGAAACCAGCACATTGGCAAAGGTAGAAGCCAGCGCATGGATACGTTTGGCAATGCGTTTCACGCCTTCAGGACCGTGGTAAACGGCATACATACCAGCCAAGTTCGCCAGCAATGCTTGTGCCGTACAAATATTGGATGTCGCTTTTTCGCGGCGGATGTGTTGCTCGCGGGTAGACAACGCCATGCGCAAGGCAGGTTTGCCCGATGCATCTTTGGATACGCCGATAATGCGGCCAGGAGCGGAACGTTTGAACTCGTCTTTAAACGCGAAATAAGCAGCGTGCGGACCACCGAAGCCCATCGGCACACCGAAGCGTTGGGTATTGCCCAAGGCAATATCCGCACCCAACTCGGCAGGAGATTTCAGCAAAACCAAGCTCATGATATCAGCGGCAACGGCCACGATTGTGCCTTTTGCTTTCAGACGGCCGATAACGCCCTGCAAGTCTTGCACATCGCCGTCTTTACCAACGTATTGGAACAGCGCACCGAAGTATTCGCCTTCATCCGCTTGGGCAAAATCGCCGACCACCAG
>NZ_JBQCWY010000479.1:0-2327 GCF_051956955.1 Neisseria sp. P0021.S005
CCGATTTTGCCGTCGAGGTAGTAGCCGTTTTGAGGATGCAGCTCGGTTTCGATGCTTTGCCGTTTCCATGAGGCGGTCAGCATGGTGGCATGGCTTCGGCCCAAATCGTAGCTGGTGTCGGGGACTTTGCGGTCTTCGGTAATAAATTCTAGGCCGAAGCGGGCATCGATATTGTTGCGGTCGCGGACATACCAAATGCCGCTGGTCAGGGCGCGTTTTTCAAGGTTTTGCGTGGTCGAGCGGTTGTAGGAAACGTTGCTTGTCCAGTAGTTGCCGCGGTTGTTGCGCGGTTGGCTGATACCGGCGGCCAGCGTGGTCTCGTATTTGTCCATGTCCCAAACGACCGAGCCGATGTAGCCCTTGTTAAAGAGGTTGTAATAGTCGTAGGCGATGCGGCCGCCGATTCCGTATTCGGAGTCGTAGCGGATACCGGTTTCCAGTTTGTGGCGTTTGACTTCGGTCACGTTGATTTTGACGGGAACGCGGTCGCCTTGCAGTTGATCGAAGTCAGCCTGTACGGACGCGCCGGAGTAGTGGCCGTTTTGCTCGAGCGCCTGTTGCAGATCGAGGATTTTGTCCAAGTCGTAAGGCGAACCGGGTTGGAAACGCGCCATGCCGGAAACCACGCTCTCAGGGTAGCGGCGTGTGCCGGTGATTTGGAAATCGCCGAAGTAAATGGGGCGGTTGCTCTCCACGATGACGTTCAAGTCGGCTTTTTGGGTATTGGGATTGATGGTGGCTTGGGTGGTGGTGAGTTTCGCCAAAGGATATTTTTTGCGTGTTACCGCGCTGAGGACGGAGGTTTTACTCGCACTCCAGCCGTCTTGGTCGAAGTTTTCGCCAACGGGCTGTTGCCAGTTTTCCATTGCATTTTGGTAGTATTCGGCCAAGTTGTCGTCATTCAATACGTCGCCGAGGATGGCCACGCTGACGTTGTCGACTTTGGTGCGCGGGCCGGGGGTGACGTTGACGGTATAGCTCTCGCCATGGTCTTGAATATTGACGTTGCTGTTGAAGTAGCCTTTGGTTCGGAGCATGGTTTTGACGTTGTCGGGTGCCTCTTCGGCGAGGAAGCCGACCTGCTCTTTGTCCAGCTCTTCTTCCTGCTGCTGGGTAATCAGCGGCAGGTATTCTTCAAGCATTTCTTTGACTTCGCTGTCTTGGGTGTCGATTTTGACGGGGAATTTGGGCTTGAGTTTGCCTGTTTGGTCGTCTTTGGGCTGCTTGGGCATTTCGGATTCGGGAACGGCCTCGTAGTCTTCCGCTTTGGGAACGGAAGTATCTACTGCCAACGCGTGTCCGTAGGCGAGCGCCAATGATGCAAATAAAACAGGGTAGGTCAGTTTGGTCATGATGTGTGTTCGACAGCGACAATTCTTCAGTTTGGGGATTTTAACATTATTTCTGCAAGCTTTCAGGCTATGGATATAAACGGAAATTTAGCGCGATAACGTTGCAAAATGCGGCTTAAGGGCGGATTTTGGTTTGTTTCTATCTGATTGTAATATTTATGTTTTTGTGTTTTGACTGATGAAGTTGCCTTTATATTCGGCCTTATGGCGCAGATTTCAGGCCGTCTGAAATCAAGATACAGAGGGATAAGGCAACGGTATGGGCATACTTTGAAAGTAGGGTTTGAGCGGGTTTGACCATATTTTTGGCATAAAGTGCCAACTGTGTCATAAATGCTAAACTTTAATGCTGTTTTTGTGAGGTGTGCATGAAAACCTCGCCGACAAATGATTTTTTATTTTAGAATGTAAGACTTTTTTAACATATCTTTAAATTGAAGGAACGGATATGGCAAGTGGCAATCCGCTTTTAAACGCGATCAACAGCGTCAGCCTGGTGGTACAAATCGCCATCGGCTTGGTTTTAGGTATTCTTGTGGGCGCAGTTGCGCCGCAAGTCGGTATCAGCGCAGGACTGCTGGGCAGCCTGTTTGTCGGTGCGCTTAAGGCTATCGCGCCGATTTTGGTATTCGTTTTGGTGACTGCCGCCATTGCGCAACACCAAAAAGGCAATCAGGCCCACATCAAACCGATTTTGATTTTGTATATTTTTGGTACGTTTGCAGCCGCTGTGGTGGCGGTTGTCGCCAGCATGGCATTCCCGACCACGCTGATTCTGCGTACGGCCGGCGATGTGTCCGTTGCGCCGCCTTCCGGCATTATCGAAGTGTTGAAAACGCTGCTGATGAATTTGGTGGCCAACCCGATTAACGCGCTGGCCAATGCCAACTATATCGGCATTTTGGCTTGGGCTTTGGTATTGGGCGCGGCTTTGCGCCATCACGGTTCGGATACGACCCGCCAAGTGGCGGCCGA
>NZ_JBQCWY010000480.1:0-2323 GCF_051956955.1 Neisseria sp. P0021.S005
GTTTATCGCCGAAGGCCCGACCGAAGCCGAGCTGAAACAGGCCAAAGCCAACATCGTCGGCGGCTTTCCCCTGCGCTACGACTCCAACGACAAACTGCTCAACTACCTGAGCCTGATCGGCCTCTACAACCTGCCCAACGACTACTTGGAAGTCTATCCCAAAGCCATCAACAGCCTAACCGTCGAACAAGTCCGCGACGCATGGAAACGCCGCGTCAAATTCAAAGACCTCAACACCGTCGTTGTCGGTGCAGAATAAAACGCTTTAAAACAACAGGCCGTCTGAAAGGTTTTTCAGACGGCCTGTTTTCATTCTGTCGGTTTGCTTACTTGTCATCAGAGGCCACTCTAATCAATAAAATATCGGTCACAATCAGCTGTTGTTGTACATTTATAATGAAAGCGAAGACATCATAAATAGCATTTCTATTACTGAAACCAACAAATAAAAAAGGCCGTCTGAAACCTTGAAACAGGTTTCAGACGGCCTTTTGTAACCGGTCAATTACTTATTCAACCGTTACCGATTTAGCCAAGTTGCGCGGTTTGTCCACGTCTGTACCGCGTGCGAGGGCGGCGTGGTAAGACAGGAGTTGCACGGGGATGGTGTGCACAATCGGCGAGAGTACGCCGACGTGGCGTGGGGCGCGGATAACGTGCACGCCTTCGGTAGCGTTGAAGTTGCTGTCGAGGTCGGCGAAGACAAACAGTTCGCCGCCGCGTGCGCCGACTTCCTGCATATTAGCTTTTACTTTGTCCAACAGGCTGTCGTTCGGGGCAATCACGACAACAGGCATGTTCTCATCCACCAAGGCCAACGGGCCGTGTTTCAACTCACCCGCAGGATACGCTTCGGCGTGGATATAGGTAATCTCTTTCAGCTTCAATGCGCCTTCAAGGGCGATTGGGAAGTGGATACCGCGGCCGAGGAAGAGTGCGCTGGTTTTCTTGGCAAATTTTTGCGCCCAAGCGGCGATTTGCGGCTCCAGATTGAGAGCGTGCTGAATGCTGCCCGGCAGTTGGCGCAGTTCTTCAACGTATTCACGCGCTTGTTCGTCAGAAACCAGGCCGCGCTGTTTGCCCAAGGTAACGGCCAGGCCGAACAGGACAACCAGTTGGGTCGTGAACGCTTTGGTAGAGGCAACGCCGATTTCTGCGCCGGCGCGTGTGTACAGTACCAACTCGCTTTCACGCGGCAGGGCGGATTCCATCACGTTACAAATAGACAGGCTGTGTTTGTGTCCCAAGGATTGCGCGTATTTCAGGGCTTCCATGGTATCCAAAGTTTCGCCGGATTGGGAAATGGTGATGACCAATTGTTTCGGATCGGCAATCACGTCGCGGTAGCGGTATTCGCTGGCAATTTCGACGTCGGTTGGCACTTTGGCAATGGATTCGAGCCAGTATTTGGCGGTCAGCGCGGCATAGTAGGACGTACCGCAGGCAAGGATTTTGATGCTGTGGATATCGTCGAACACGTCGCGGGCGTTGGCACCGAAATTTTCAGGTTCAAAACCGCCGTCCAAGAAGACTTCGGCAGTATCGGCGATGGCGCGGGGTTGTTCGTGGATTTCTTTTTGCATGAAGTGGCTGTATGGGCCCAACTCCAAAGAAGCCAAAGATAATTCGGACACTTTAATCGCGCGTTCGGTTTGCGCACCGGTTTTGTCGAGCAGTTTTTCGATGCCGTTTGCGTTCAGCAGGGCTATGTCGCCGTCTTCCAAGTAAGCGATGCGGCGGGTAAAGGCGATCACAGCGGATACGTCGGAAGCGATAAAGGTTTCTTGGTCGCCCAAGGCCACCAACAGCGGGCAGCCCATGCGCGCAACAACCATTTGTTCAGGGTTGTCTTGTGCGATAACGGCAATAGCGTATGCGCCGTGGAAACGGGCAGTCGCAGCTTGTACGGCTTCAAACAGTTTGCCGCCGTTTTGTGTGTATTCGTGGTTGACGCTGTGGGCGATGACTTCGGTATCGGTTTGCGATTCGAAGGTGTAACCCAAGGCTTTGAGGCGTTCGCGTTCGGCTTCGAAGTTTTCGATGATGCCGTTGTGGACAACCGCGATCATGCCGCCGGAAATGTGAGGGTGGGCGTTAGGCTCGGTTACGCCGCCGTGGGTTGCCCAACGGGTATGGCCGATGCCGATATGGCCGAACACGCCATTTTCGCGTGCTGCATCTTCCATCAGCTGCACACGGCCGACACGGCGGACGCGTTTGATTTTGCCGTCCATGTTGACGGCGATACCCGACGAATCGTAGCCTCGGTATTCAAGGCGTTTGAGACCGTCGGTCAGAAAATCGACTACATTGTGATTGGCGC
>NZ_JBQCWY010000481.1:0-2322 GCF_051956955.1 Neisseria sp. P0021.S005
CAGAATTTCAGGTTACAATAACCGCTATTCTAACTGGCAAACCGATTTAAGGGGCGATTTTGGCTCGTTTATTTTCACTCAAACCCTTGGTACTCGCCTTAATTATGGGCTTTGGCGCAACAGCCGTACGCGCGGAAGATGCTTCTGTTCCGCAGGCGGAAGACTATACCCCTGCCCACACCGCCGCATCCAAACCGGTAAAAACCAGCCAAAGCGAAGCCGATCCGCTTTCCTTGGGCAGCACTTGCCTGTTTTGCGACCACGAAGATGCCAAGCCGGCCGAAACCGCCGAAATCAAACGCAGCGGCGAGCCTGCACTGCCTGCCGATTACACCCGCGTCAACGCCGATAAAATAGAAGGTCAGACCCAAGTCGGCGTCCGTGCCGAAGGCGACGTCATTGTCGAGCGCAATGCCGATGTTCTCAATGCCGATTGGGCGCAATACGACCAAGCCACCGATACCGTTACCGCCGGCGACCGCTTCACCCTGTATCAAAACGGTTCGACCGTATCCGGCGATCAATTGGTTTACAACCTCAAAGACCAAACCGGTTCCGGCACTGCCGTACGCCTCAATACCGAACAAGGCGGCCGCCGCCTTCAAAGTGTCAGCGAAAAAGCCGAACTCAAAGGCAAAGGCCTCTACAAGCTCATCAATACCAAATTCAACACCTGTTCGCCCGGCGACGCCAGCTGGTATATCCAAGCACAAAGCATTGAAGCCGATGAATCGACAGGTATCGGCGTAGCCAAACACGCTTCGCTCGTATTCGGCGGCGTCCCCGTCCTCTACACGCCTTGGGCGGACTTCCCCATCAACGGCAACCGCAAAAGCGGCCTGCTCGTTCCGACTATTGCCACAGGTTCAGACGGCCTGGAGCTGAGCCTGCCCTACTACTTCAACCTTGCACCGAATTTGGATGCCACCATCCGTCCGGGCATTATCAGCAAACGCGGCGTGCAACTGGGCGGCCAAGTGCGTTATCTGCAACCGAATTACAGCGGCGAAGTCGATGGCGACTGGATGCCCAACGACCAAAAAAGCGTCCACAACAACCGCTACCAGTTCAAATGGAAACACCAGCAGCAGCTGAACAGCAAAATCAGCGGCGGCATCAACTACAACCAAGTTTCCGATGACGATTACTACCGCGACTTCTACGGCCGCGAAGACATCGCGCGCAACGTCAACCTCGACCGTCAAGCATGGCTCAATTACAGCGACAAACTGCTAGGCGGCAGCTTCGACGGCTCGTTGCGCGTACAAAAATATCAAACGCTTGCCAACCAAGACGGTTATAAAGACGAGCCTTATGCCATCATGCCCCGTCTGACCGGCCGTTGGCAAAACCATCTCGGCAAAGCGCAACTCAACGTGTTCGGCCAATTTACCCGTTTTGACCACGATACCAAGCAAGACGGCAGCCGCGTGGTGCTCTACCCGAGCGTCAAATGGGACTTCCACAACCAATGGGGCTACATCCGACCTAAAGTCGGCGTACACGC
Source organism: Neisseria sp. P0021.S005 (assembly GCF_051956955.1). Lineage (NCBI taxonomy): Bacteria > Pseudomonadati > Pseudomonadota > Betaproteobacteria > Neisseriales > Neisseriaceae > Neisseria > Neisseria sp. P0021.S005. The sequence goes on from NZ_JBQCWY010000481.1 coordinate 1,508, forward strand.
CACTTATTACAGCCTCAACAGCTTCAATGGCCAAAGCGGCCGCAATGTCAGCCGCGTCCTGCCGATCATCAACGTCGACAGCGGCCTGACTTTCGAGCGCAGGGCCCGTCTCTTCGGCGGAGAATACCTCCAAACGCTCGAACCGCGCCTGTTTTACAACTACATTCCGACCAAGTCCCAAAACGACCTGCCCAATTTCGACAGCTCCGAAAACAGCTTTACCTACTCGCAGCTGTTCCGCGAAAACCTGTATTCGGGCAACGACCGCATCAATTCGGCCAACAGCCTGACGCTGGCCACACAAAGCCGCATCCTCAACCCCAACACCGGTGCGGAACTCTTCCGTGCAGGCATCGGCCAGAAGTTTTATTTCAAAAAAGACAACGTCCTGCCTGACGGCAACGTCAGTAATTATCCGCGCAGCCAATCCGACTGGGTAGCCTTTGCACACGGCAACCTTACTCCGAGCACACGCATTGATTTGGACATCCACTACAACCAAAACCTAAGCCGTGCCGAGAGCTACGCCGCAGGAATTACCTACAACCCCGAACCCGGCAAAGTCTTAAGCGCGCGCTACAAATACGGACGCAACGAACGCATTTATCTGCAAGCCAACGGCGACTATTTCTACGATAGGCTCAGCCAAGTCGATCTTGCCGCCCAATGGCCGTTGAGTAAAAACCTGTACGCCGTCGCCCGTTACAACTACGAAATCGAAGCCAAAAAACCGCTGGAAATGCTCATCGGTGCAGAATACAAAAGCAACTGCGGCTGCTGGAGCGCAAGCTTGGTCGGCCAACGCTATGTTACCG
>NZ_JBQCWY010000482.1:0-2318 GCF_051956955.1 Neisseria sp. P0021.S005
CCCTTCCGCTATAATCATTTTATTTTGCAAACGGACTTCATCATGCCGAAAATCACCCTTATCGCCGCCTACGCCGCCCGCCGCTGTATCGGCATCAACAACACTATGCCTTGGCATTTGCCCGAGGATTTTGCCTTTTTCAAATCCTACACCACCGGCAAACCCGTCATTATGGGCCGCAAAACATGGGAATCTCTGCCGCGCAAACCGCTGCCCGGCCGTCAAAATATCGTCATCACCCGCCAAGATTATCAGGCCGAAGGTGCGCAAACGGCGGCTTCTTTGGAAGATGCGCTGGCTTTGTGTCAGGGGGCTGAAGAAGTCATCATCATGGGCGGCGCTCAAATTTATGCACAAGCCCTGCCGATTGCCACGGATTTGCGTTTGACCGAAGTCGGTTTGGATGTGGACGGCGATGCGTTTTTTCCTGAGTTTTCCACAGAAACATGGCAAGAAGCCTCTCGGGAAAACCATGTTTCCGCCAAAGGCATCGAATACGCGTTTGTGCATTATGTGAAGGCATAATCCGACAACGCAAAGGCCGTCTGAAACCCTGTTTTTCAGGTTTCAGACGGCCTTTTTATTTCGTTTGTTTACGGCATACCGTTTAAGCCGTTTTGTTTTTTAAAGGCAGCTTGATATGCGGTTTGGCCGGCTTGGGTGCTTCTTTCAGTCCAAGTTCGATTTGCTGCTCTTCGCTCAACAAATTGCTCCAGTCGCCTTTTTTATACCAGTCGCGGCCGTCCAATTCGATGGGATGTTGGATGCGCTCGCAACCGTTGCCGCATTGCAGATCGTCTTCTTTGCAGTATTTGTCGCAACCCCAGCAGATACGCTCGGGATTTTTCGGGAAAATGGGAAATTTCTTGGCCATGGTGTTCTTCTTTTGTTTGTGTGCGGTATGGGCAGAATTATAAGTGATTTGAATGGGGCTGGCGGCGGGTTTATCGTGTTTTACGCTGATTTTTTAAGATGTGTTAACCTTTCAGACGGCCTATACTGTGAAAATAATCCCTACGCGGTACAACAAGAGGACCCGATATGAACATATGCCGTCTGAAGCCTGAATTTGTCGAGCCTTTATCACTCACGCTATTTGAGGAATGGCACGATTTTGCGCCGTGGTCGTCTCTGGACAAAATCCGTGTGTATTACGCACAGTGCCTTAATGGGGATGACTTGCCGCTGGCGTTTGCGGCTGTCGATAACGAAGGGCGGCTGATGGGTTCGGCGGCATTAAAGCGGTTTGATATGGCGTGTTTTCCCGAATACGAATATTGGCTGGGTGATGTGTTCGTTTTGCCGCAATTTCGCGGTTTGGGCGTAGGCAGGCAGCTGGTTTCGTTTTGTCTGGATAAAGCACGCGAACTGGGTTTGCCGCATCTGTATCTCTATCCAGCCGCTGCTTTTGTTGTTGCTGCGTTCGCTGCTGCTTTGTTCGGCGGATTGGAGTGTGATGTCGTTATCGGCAATCAGGCCGGTTCCTGCTTTACCTGAAACATCCGATCCTGTGATGTTGATATTGGATTGTTCGCCTGCACCTCCGGCAATAAGGGTAGTTTTACCGCCTGCTTGAATTTGGCTGGCTTGGGCTTGATTTACTTGAACTTGGGTGGTTTGTCGGTTTTGCTGTTCGCCGTAGGTTATGGAAATGCTGACTTCTGCTGCTGCAACCGCTGCTTCTAAATACCGCTTGGGCAAGGATATACACGGTTTTTTGTCATGTGCTTAATTCTTCTTGCTTGTTTTTTTCGGTGAGTTGATTTTCTTTTTTTACACAGGCAATAGGCACTTGGCGGTGCATGGGATTAATACCACAACCAAGTGATAGCACCGGGTGCTTCGCTTTCGTTATATGGCTCACTGGGATAGAGCTTGGGTGAGAGAATGTTTAGGGGGGAGTGGGCATAGTTTAGAGTTACGATTAGTTAAAGTAAAAAGGAAAGGTAAGTGGTTTTAAGGCAGCCTGAAACGGAGTTCAGCGAAACCAAAACCGCGTGTGCATGAATGCACATCCTACCATTTCACTTTTTTGGTTGGTTACACAGGCTATGCTGGTTAGTAGTGCCAGTTAATCTACATCTTGATAAAGTTTATCTATAAAACTATCAAAATCAGGTGTGATGGGAACTGTAATCATCTTGGTATTACCTAGTTCATCTTCGTAAAATTCATCATGATACATAAGTACGATGGATGGATTACTTGAATTCTTACGGTAATCAAAACAAATATAATCGCCATTTGCACTTATTCCAAATGCAACAACTTGGTTTCCATAGCCATATTCATTATCAATGCATGAATAGGTATAGATA
>NZ_JBQCWY010000483.1:0-2303 GCF_051956955.1 Neisseria sp. P0021.S005
CGTCTTAAAATAGGTACCGTAAACGGTTTTCTCAAAAAAAAGCACCCTGATTCGTTTGGAATCTAGGTGCTTTCTTTTTCATAAGTGCCTTACACTTTAGCAGCGGCAGCAACTTCGGCTGCGTAGTCAACAACGGCTTTCTCGATACCGTCGCCTACTTTGTAGCGTACGAAGCTAACCACTTCAGTGCCGTTTTCTTTAGCGAATTGGGCAACAGTTTGGTCAGGGTTCATCACGAATGCTTGGCCGTTCAGAGTGATTTCAGCCAAGAATTTGCGAATACGGCCTTCAACCATTTTAGCGGCGATGTCGGCAGGTTTGCCGGAAGCGATAGCTTGTTCGGTGTAGATGTGGCGTTCTTTTTCAACGGTTTCAGCATCTACTTCGGCTTCGCTTACGCATTGTGGTTTAGCGGCAACGATGTGCATACCGATTTTGCGTGCTACGTCTTCAGAGCCTTTGTACTCAACCAATACGCCTTCGGTAGCCAAAGCACCGTGGATGTAGGCAACCAGTTGGTTGGCAGTGTCGATCACTTGGAAGCGGCGAACAGACATGTTCTCGCCCAATTTAGCGATGATGGCTTTGCGTTCTGCTTCAACCAGTTCGCTCAGTTCTTCAACAGAAGCCGGTTTTTTCTCGGCAGCAGTTTTAGCAACGAAGTTGGCAAATTCTACGAAGCCGGCGTCTTTAGCAACGAAGTCGGTTTCGCAGTTTACTTCAACCAATGCGCCGACATTGCCGTTGATCGCGTAAGCCAATACGCCTTCGGCAGCAGTACGGCCAGCCAGTTTACCGGCTTTCGCACCAGATTTAATACGCAGGATTTCTTCGGCTTTGTCGAAGTTGCCTTCAGCTTCAACCAAGGCTTTTTTGCATTCCATCATGCCCAGGCCGGTAGCGGCGCGCAGGTCGGCAACCATTTTTGCAGTAATTTCTGCCATTTTGAATCTCCTAGATTTTTGGGAACACGGCCATTGCCGTGTTTGGAAATAGTGGCCGTCTGAAACGGATTTCAGAACGGGATTTGAGAAAAGGGGCATAACGCCCCTCTTCTGTGTACCGAATTATTCGGCAGCAGCTTCTTGGGCAGCGGCTACAGTTTCTTGCAGCGCTTGGTTTTTGCCTTCCAAAACTGCGTCAGCGATGCCGCGGCAGTACAGGCGGATGGCTTTAGCGGAGTCATCGTTACCAGGGATAACGTATTTCACGCCGTCAGGGCTGTTGTTGGTATCGACTACGGCGATAACAGGGATGCCCAATTTTTCAGCCTCAACCAGAGTACCTTTTTGGTAGCCGGTATCGATAACGAAAATCGCGTCAGGCAGGCCTTTCATGTTTTTGATACCGCCCAAAGAACGTTCCAGTTTTTCAACGTCGCGTTGCATTTCCAGAATTTCTTTTTTGTTGAAACCGCCTTCAGCAGCGTTTTCCAGGGCAGCAGTTTTTTCTTCCAGGCGTTTGATGGATTGCTTAACGGTTTTGTAGTTAGTCAGCATACCACCCAACCAGCGGTAATCAACGAAAGGCATACCGGCACGGGTAGCTTCTTCGCGGATAATGTCGCGGGCTTGGCGTTTGGTACCTACGAACAATACTGTACCTTTGTTGGCAACCAGACGACGTACGGCTTCTTGCGCCTCTTGGAACATCGGCAGGGTTTTTTCCAAGTTTACGATATGGATTTTGTTGCGCGCACCGAAAATGTATTGGGCCATTTTCGGGTTCCAGAAACGGGTTTGGTGACCGAAGTGAACACCGGCTTCAATCATCTGACGCATAGTAATTTGAGACATGTTATTTCCTTGAAAGGGTTAAAGAGCACACATTCAATCGCATAGAACTTGATAGGCGGCGCCTATTGTCAAGCACCCTTCGGCGAAAGTGGGCATAAGTTTTAAAAAAATAAAAGCGTGTTTCCCAAATGGAAAACTGACGGATTATAGCGGATAAGAGGCCGTCTGAAAAGGGATTTCATACCTTTCCGTCCTGTTTTTCATCCGTCTGTACCGCCTTTTGGCGGGCCGCTTCAAACTCCGCCTGCTCCTGCCGTTTCATCCGGCGGTTGCGGCGGCGGATGGTCACGACGAAGACCGTGAACACGGTGGGCAACACTGCCCAAAAAACCAAATAAATCAACGCGCGCGCAATACTCGGCTGCGCGGCGGAAAACATCACGGCAACAAAAAGATAGCCGATGGCGACAATGTGCCACATCGTGTGCGTCCTGTTTGAATGTTAACAAAATCGTTATAATCGCAACATTCTACCGCAATCCCGAAAGGCCGTCTGAAAATGAGGAA
>NZ_JBQCWY010000484.1:0-2301 GCF_051956955.1 Neisseria sp. P0021.S005
TTAAGACATGACCATCCGCCCTTTACACGACCGCGTAGTCGTCAAACGCTTAGAAGCTGAAGAAAAAACCGCCTCCGGCATCGTTTTGCCGGGTGCGGCTGCTGAAAAACCCGACATGGGCGAAGTAATCGCCGTGGGTGCGGGCAAAATCGGTAAAGACGGCGAGCGCCGTCCGCTGGATGTCAAAGTCGGCGACAAAGTGATCTTCGGCAAATACAGCGGCCAAACTGTAAAAGCCGACGGCGAAGAGCTGTTGGTAATGCGTGAAGAAGACATCTTCGGTATTGTGGAGTAAACCTGATTTTTGAGGATAAAGTGAATGTTTATTAAAGAAACTTGCAAACAATTTATTGATGCCACAATCAATACTTTTTCAAATCCAACAGGTACTGCAAGGCTGCTATCAGGTGCTGCAACTTTAGCACGAGCTGACAAAGCAGGTGTTACAATTCAGCAAATGAAACAAATTTTTCCTGATTTGCAAAATCAATCAGATGAACAAGTGGCTGGGTTTATTTCCATTTCCCAAGGTTTGATTAATGGTGATATTCATATCCAAAGCACAGCATTTGGTGAAGAACAGCAACAAGAAATGAAATTGCAAGAAGCACAGCTCTAAGAGTTATAGTGCATTGAAAATTAATTATATTTTCTGGAGATAAAATATGGCAGCAAAAGACGTACAGTTCGGTAACGAAGTTCGCCAAAAAATGGTAAACGGTGTCAACGTATTGGCAAACGCCGTACGCGTAACTTTGGGCCCTAAAGGCCGCAACGTGGTACTCGACCGCGCTTTCGGCGGCCCGCACATCACTAAAGACGGTGTGTCTGTTGCAAAAGAAATCGAATTGAAAGACAAATTCGAAAACATGGGCGCGCAAATGGTGAAAGAAGTGGCGTCCAAAACCAACGACGTAGCCGGCGACGGTACCACTACTGCAACCGTATTGGCGCAATCCATCGTTGCCGAAGGCATGAAATACGTGACCGCCGGCATGAACCCGACCGACCTGAAACGCGGTATCGACAAAGCCGTTGCCGCTTTGGTTGACGAGCTGAAAAACATCGCCAAACCTTGCGATACTTCTAAAGAAATCGCTCAAGTCGGCTCGATTTCCGCCAACTCTGACGAACAAGTCGGCGCGATTATCGCCGAAGCGATGGAAAAAGTCGGTAAAGAAGGCGTGATTACCGTTGAAGACGGCAAATCTTTGGAAAACGAATTGGATGTCGTCGAAGGTATGCAGTTCGACCGCGGCTACCTGTCTCCTTACTTCATCAACGATGCTGAAAAACAAATCGCTGCTTTGGACAATCCGTTTGTATTGTTGTTCGACAAAAAAATCAGCAACATCCGCGACTTGTTGCCTGTTTTGGAACAAGTGGCCAAAGCCAGCCGTCCGCTCTTGATTATCGCTGAAGACGTAGAAGGCGAAGCCTTGGCGACTTTGGTGGTGAACAACATCCGCGGCATCCTGAAAACCGTTGCCGTGAAAGCCCCTGGCTTCGGCGACCGCCGCAAAGCCATGTTGCAAGACATCGCTATCCTGACTGGCGGCGTGGTGATTTCCGAAGAAGTCGGCCTGTCTCTGGAAAAAGCGACTTTGGACGACTTGGGTCAAGCCAAACGCATCGAAATCGGTAAAGAAAACACCACCATTATCGACGGTTTCGGCGATGCGGCCCAAATCGAAGCGCGTGTTGCTGAAATCCGCCAACAAATTGAAACCGCAACCAGCGAATACGACAAAGAAAAACTGCAAGAGCGCGTGGCCAAATTGGCCGGCGGTGTGGCAGTGATCAAAGTCGGTGCCGCTACCGAAGTCGAAATGAAAGAGAAAAAAGACCGCGTGGAAGACGCGCTGCACGCTACCCGCGCAGCCGTTGAAGAAGGCGTGGTTGCCGGCGGTGGTGTCGCCCTGTTGCGCGCCCGTGCTGCTTTGGAAAACCTGCATACCGGCAATGCCGACCAAGACGCAGGCGTACAAATCGTATTGCGCGCCGTTGAGTCTCCTCTGCGTCAAATTGTTGCCAACGCAGGCGGCGAACCTAGCGTGGTTGTGAACAAAGTGTTGGAAGGTAAAGGCAACTACGGTTACAACGCAGGCTCCGGCGAATACGGCGACATGATCGAAATGGGCGTACTCGACCCTGCCAAAGTAACCCGTTCCGCGCTGCAACACGCCGCATCTATCGCCGGCCTGATGCTGACCACAGACTGCATGATCGCTGAAATCCCTGAAGAAAAACCTGCTATGCCTGATATGGGCGGCATGGGTGGTATGGGCGGCATGATGTAAG
>NZ_JBQCWY010000485.1:0-2298 GCF_051956955.1 Neisseria sp. P0021.S005
CGCGTGACCCAAAAAGTCAGCACGACCGTCGGCGTACAAAAAGTCGTGACCCTCTATCAAAACTACGTTGCCAACTGATTCACAGGCAACCCGGGGCCGTCTGAATATTCAGACGGCCATTCCTCCAACGATTACCCGACCCATCATGTCAAAGAATAATAAAACTCCTTTCCAACTTAAGCCCAAACACCTAATCCGCGCTTTATTCCTTGTCAGCTTTATCGCCGTCGCAGCCCTTGTTGCCGGCGTATTCAGCACCCTAAACTCCGGTAAAACCGACGTACCAGAAAAAAGCCCTGCCGAACAAACCGACACACGCATTGAAGTTTGGCGCCCCAACGGCGCAGTCGAACCTGAAACCGTTCAACCTGCCAAAGACGGCGACGCAAAAACCGCCTCCGGCAATCCTGTCGTCCCACAAGACGAAAAAGGCGAAAAAGCGGAAGAAGGTGTAAAAACCGACCGCCCCACTACACACCGCAGCAAACGCACAGAAAACAAACGCGTTGAAGCCGACAAATCAGAAAACACACAATCCGACAACAGCAGCCCTGCCGCTCAAAACACACCTCAAACAGACAGCCAGCCGGTAGAAAACAAATCGGCAAAAGCCAAAGCCCCCGAGTCCAAACCGACTCCCAAAGCCGAGCCTGAGGCCAAACCGACTCCCAAAGCCGAACCTGAGGCCAAACCACAAGCCAAACCGCGCAATAAAGACAATCTCGACAACCTGTTTTAAACAGACGGCACACCCGTCCCGTTCAGACGGCCCCCATGCCGTCTGAAACAAGAAGGAAACCTCATGGACAAAGTCATCATCAAAACCCCCGAAGAAATCGAAAAAATGCGCGAACTCGGCCGCTTGGTCGCCGAAGCCCTCGATTACATCGGCCAATTCGTCAAACCCGGCGTCACCACCAACGAAATCGACAAACTCGTTTACGATTACCACGTCAACGTTCAAGGCGGTTATCCCGCCCCCCTCAACTACGGCAACCCGCCCTACCCGAAATCCTGCTGTACCTCCGTCAACCACGTCATCTGCCACGGCATTCCCGATGACAAGCCGCTGAAAGAAGGCGACATCGTCAACATCGACCTGACCATTAAAAAAGACGGCTTCCACGGCGATTCCAGCCGCATGTTTACCGTTGGCAAAGTCTCCCCGATTGCCCAGCGCCTGATCGACGTGACCCACGCCTCCATGATGGCGGGTATCGAAGCAGTCAAACCCGGCGCCACCCTCGGCGATGTCGGCTATGCCTGCCAACAGGTTGCCGAAAATGCCGGCTACTCCGTAGTTCAAGAATTCTGCGGCCACGGCATCGGCCGCGGTTTCCACGAAGCGCCGCAAGTGGTCCACTACGGCCGCAAAGGTCAGGGCCTCGTCCTCAAACCGGGTATGATTTTTACCATCGAGCCGATGATCAACCAAGGCAAACGCCACCTGCGCATCCTGAACGACGGTTGGACAGTGGTCACCAAAGACCGCTCCCTTTCCGCCCAATGGGAACACGAAGTCTTGGTTACCGAAACCGGCTACGAAATCCTCACCATCAGCCCTGCCACCGGCAAGCCTTAAACTTGAAAAATTTTCAGGCCGTCTGAAAATACAGATTCAGACGGCCTGAAATTTATCCGTTTTCCCGACCCGTCAAACCGAATAAAAGCTCAAAATTAAGTTTTTACCCATAATGAATTGTTTAGTTGTGTAAAAATTTGCCCACGCCATATTTAAGATAATCGCATAATTTGATGATTTATATGCCAAAAATTATACGAAATAATGAATTAAGAAATATTTACACAAATTATGGCAAACAGCGGCAAACTTCTTTCGAATATACTGTCTAATTATCTAGATCAGTCATTTGCAATACGCCCACATATCACCCCAAAAGCCTACAGGAAAAGGGATGCCGGCATTCTTGCAGACCCATTTTTATGCCTAGAGGCATGCAACAAATACCACAATAAGGAAGATTCATGAAATCGTTCGAAAAAATTGAAAACATCCGCGATATCCGTAAAAAACTCGGCCTGAACCAAATGGACTTCTGGAGCCGCATTGGTGTGACTCAATCCGGTGGTTCCCGTTACGAATCCGGCCGCAATATGCCTAAACCTGTACGCGAATTGCTGCGTTTGGTACATATCGAGCGCGTAGATTTAGCTAAAGTCAACCGTGACGACTTGGCCGTTGCTTCCCTGCTGAAAAACCGCGACCCTGAGTTGTACGCTTCTCTGAAAAAAGAAGCCAAAGCCGACAACAAAGGCAAATAATCAAGCCATTCAAAA
>NZ_JBQCWY010000486.1:0-2297 GCF_051956955.1 Neisseria sp. P0021.S005
ATGATTCAGACGGCCTTTTTGCGTTATAATCCGCACATCAAAAATAACCTTAATTTCACAAAGTTCCATCATGTTAGACAAATACAATCCAGCCGAAATCGAATCCAAACATTATCAAAACTGGGAAGAGCAGGGCTATTTCCAGCCTGATATGGATTTGACCAAACCGTCTTTCTCCATCCAACTGCCGCCGCCCAACGTAACCGGTACGCTGCACATGGGCCATGCCTTCAACCAAACCATCATGGACGGTCTAACCCGCTACTACCGCATGAAAGGCTGCAACACCGCCTGGATTCCGGGCACCGACCACGCGGGCATTGCCACGCAAATCGTGGTCGAGCGTCAACTTGCCGCGCAAAACGTGTCCCGTCATGACTTGGGCCGCGAGAAATTCTTGGAAAAAGTGTGGGAATGGAAAGAAGTTTCCGGCGGTACGATTACCCAACAAATGCGCCGCGTGGGCTGCTCTGCCGACTGGACGCGTGAGTATTTCACGATGGACGACGTGCGCGCCGAAACCGTAACCGAAGTGTTTGTGCGTCTGTATGAACAAGGCTTGATTTACCGCGGCAAACGCTTGGTGAACTGGGATCCGGTTTTGGGTACGGCAGTATCTGATTTGGAAGTGGAAAGCGTGGAAGAACAAGGCTCTATGTGGCACATCCGCTATCCGCTGGCGGACAATCCCGCCGAAGCCGTTATCGTGGCGACCACCCGCCCTGAAACGCTGTTGGGCGACGTGGCCGTTGCCGTCAATCCTGAAGACGAACGTTATACGCATTTGATCGGCAAGGAATTAATCCTGCCGCTGACCGGCCGCACCATCCCCGTGATTGCCGACGAATACGTCGAAAAAGACTTCGGTACCGGCTGCGTGAAAATCACGCCTGCGCACGACTTCAACGACTACGAAGTCGGCAAACGCCACGACACGCGCCTGATTAATGTGTTTGATTTGGAAGCCAAAGTGCTGGCAAACGCCGAAGTGTTTAACTTCAAAGGCGAAGCGCAACCAGGCTTTGCCCTGCCTGAAAAATACGCAGGCTTAGACCGCTTTGCCGCGCGCAAACAAATGGTTGCCGATTTGCAGGAACAAGGTTTCTTGGTCGAAATCAAACCGCACACGCTGATGACGCCGAAAGGCGACCGTACCGGTTCCGTGATTGAGCCGATGCTGACCAGCCAATGGTTTGTCGCTATGTCCGCCACGCCAAACGGCGGCGAGCCTGACAGCGAGTTCAAAGGTTTGAGCCTGGCCGACAAAGCCAAAAAAGCCGTTGATAGCGGCGCGGTACGTTTTATCCCTGAAAACTGGGTCAATACCTACAACCAATGGATGAACAACATCCAAGACTGGTGTATTTCGCGCCAACTGTGGTGGGGCCATCAAATCCCTGCATGGTACGACAACGAAGGCAATGTGTACGTCGCCCGCAATCAGGAAGAAGCCGAAAAACAAGCCGGCAAAACAGGTTTGACCCGCGAAGAAGACGTATTGGATACATGGTTCTCCTCCGCGCTCGTGCCGTTCTCCACACTCGGCTGGCCGTCTGAAACCGACGAACTCAAAGCCTTCCTGCCGTCCAATGTCTTGGTAACCGGCTACGAAATCATCTTCTTCTGGGTGGCGCGCATGATTATGATGACCACCCACTTCACCGGCAAAGTACCGTTTAAAGACGTGTACATCCACGGCATCGTGCGCGACCACGAAGGCAAAAAAATGTCCAAATCCGAAGGCAACGTCATCGACCCTGTGGATTTGATTGACGGCATCGACTTGGACAAGCTGCTGGTGAAACGCACGACCGGCCTGCGCAAACCCGAAACCGCGCCGAAAGTGGAAGAAGCAACCAAAAAACTCTTCCCTGAAGGCATTCCGAGCATGGGCGCGGACGCATTGCGCTTCACCATGGCGAGCTACGCCAGCCTCGGCCGCAGCGTCAACTTCGACTTCAAACGCGCCGAAGGCTACCGCAATTTCTGCAATAAATTGTGGAACGCCACCAACTTCGTGTTGATGAACACCGAAGATAAAGACTGCGGTCAAGACGAAATGCAGCCGTTGGCGTTTACCTTTGCCGACCAATGGATTATCGGCAAACTGCAACAGGCCGAAGCCGCCGTTGCCGAAGCCTTTGAAACCTACCGCTTCGACCTTGCCGCACAAACGCTGTACGAATTTGTGTGGAACGAATATTGCGACTGGTACATCGAGCTGGCAAAAGTGCAAATCCAAACCGGCTGCCCGACAACCCAGCGCACCACACGCCGCACCCTCGTGCGCGTACTCG
>NZ_JBQCWY010000487.1:0-2297 GCF_051956955.1 Neisseria sp. P0021.S005
TCTGAAAGCATTTGTAACAAGTTGTGCAATCTCTTGATATAATCGTCCGTTACACAAAAAATCACCGCCAAAAATCATGAACCCAAGCCCTTTGCTCGATATTATCGATACGCCTCAGGATTTGCGCCGTCTGGAGAAAAAACAGCTGCCGCAAGTCGCCGCCGAATTGCGCGAATTTCTGTTGGATTCCGTCGGTAAGACGGGTGGCCATTTCGCCAGTAACTTGGGCGCGGTCGAGCTGACGGTGGCACTGCATTATGTGTACGACACGCCCGAAGACCATTTGGTCTGGGATGTCGGCCATCAAAGCTATCCGCACAAAATCCTGACCGGCCGCAAAAATCAAATGCACACCATGCGCCAATACGGCGGTTTGGCCGGTTTCCCAAAACGCAGCGAGTCGGAATACGACGCGTTCGGCGTAGGCCATTCTTCCACATCCATCGGTGCGGCCTTGGGCATGGCTGTTGCGGACAAACAGTTGGGCAACAACCGCCGCAGCGTTGCCATCATCGGCGACGGAGCCATGACGGCAGGTCAGGCGTTTGAAGCCCTGAATTGCGCAGGCGATATGGATGTCGATTTGCTGGTCATCCTCAACGACAACGAAATGTCGATTTCCCCCAATGTCGGCGCGCTGCCGAAATATCTCGCCAGTAACGTCGTGCGCGATATGCACGGCCTATTGAGCACCATCAAAGCCCAATCGAGCAAAGTATTGGATAAATTGCCCGGTGCGATGGAGCTTGCCCAAAAAGTTGAAAATAAAATCAAAACCTTGGCAGGCGAAGCGGAACACGCAAAACAGTCGCTGTCTTTGTTTGAAAACTTCGGTTTCCGTTATACAGGCCCGGTGGACGGACACAACGTTGAAAATCTGGTGGATGTATTAAAAGACTTGCGCGGCCGCAAAGGCCCTCAGTTGCTGCACGTCATCACCAAAAAAGGCAACGGCTACAAATTCGCCGAAAACGATCCTGTCAAATACCACGCTGTCGCCAAGCTGCCGAGCGAAGTGCCTGCGCCGGAAGTCAAACCTGCCGCGGCCAAACCGACTTATACGCAAGTATTCGGCCAATGGCTGTGCGACCAAGCGGCGGCGGACGAGCGTCTGGTTGCCATCACGCCTGCCATGCGCGAGGGCAGCGGCTTGGTTGAGTTTGAACAGCAATTCCCCGACCGCTATTTCGACGTCGGAATCGCTGAGCAACACGCCGTTACCTTTGCGGGCGGTTTGGCATGTGAAGGCATCAAGCCCGTCGTGGCGATTTACTCCACTTTCCTGCAACGCGCTTACGACCAGTTGGTACACGACGTTGCCTTGCAAAACCTGCCTGTTTTGTTCGCTATCGACCGTGCAGGTATTGTCGGTGCAGACGGCCCGACCCATGCCGGTTTGTACGACTTGAGCTTTTTGCGTTGCGTGCCGAACATGATTATTGCCGCACCAAGCGATGAAAACGAATGCCGCCTGCTGCTCTCAACCTGCTATCAGGCAAATTCGCCGTCCGCCGTCCGTTATCCGCGCGGTACAGGTACGGGTGCAACCGTTTCAGACGGCCTGGAAACCGTTGAAATCGGCAAAGGCATCATCCGTCGCGAAGGCGAGAAAATTGCCGTTATCGCCTTTGGCAGCATGGTTACCCCATCATTGGCCGCTGCCGACAAGCTGAACGCGACCGTTGCCGATATGCGCTTTGTCAAACCGATAGACGAAGAACTGATCGTCCGTCTCGCCAGAAGCCACGATTACGTCGTTACCGCCGAAGAAAACGCCGAACAAGGCGGCGCAGGCAGCGCGGTGTTGGAAGTGTTGGGGAAACACGGCATCTGCAAACCGGTATTGCTGCTGGGTGTAGAAGACAAAGTTACCGAACACGGCGATCCGAAAAAACTCTTAGCCGATTTGGGGCTGAATGCCGAAGCCGTTGAAAAACGCATTGCCGGTTGGATAGAGGCCGTCTGAAAAATATTAAAACATCTCAATACATTGCGTAATTTATGGGAAAAAAATTAATCAGCATCAGTATGGTGCGCAACGAAAACGACGTTATCGAATCGTTTGTCCGTCATAATCTCGAGCTGATGGATGAAATGCACATCATCGATCATGGCAGCAGCGATGGCACAAGGGAAATCTTGATTCAATTGAAAGAAGAAGGTTTACCGGTATTTATCTATCAATATCAAGCGCTCAAGTACAATCAAGAGCAATTGGTAAACCTGCTTATGAAGCAGCTTGTAGCAAAAGATGAAGCGATAGATTTCGTTTTTCCGCTGGATGCGGACGAATTTAT
>NZ_JBQCWY010000488.1:0-2294 GCF_051956955.1 Neisseria sp. P0021.S005
AACTCTTCCTGATCGACTGCTTCAAACCAATCGGTAGGCACAATATCCAGTGCGTAAAGATAGGCGTTACACCAAGTGTAGAAATCCGGATTGCCGGCTTCATCTTCATAAAACCACAAATCAGGCAGAATTTTTTCGTTGAGCTTCATGCGCATATCGGCGGCCATTGCCATGACCAAACGCTCGATTTCAGTGCGCTCTTTGGCATCAAACAAAGATTCTTCACCCAAAATCTCAGGCAGCCAGTTGGTCGGATTCAAAGCGTCCGGACCGCTCAATAAAGCCATCATGAAACCCTGCACTTCATCACAACGCATGGTGTTGTGGGCTTCGGATTTGGCATCCAACAATTCCATCAATCGGCTGCGTGCCGCTTCATCAAAAGTCAGTATTTGCATTTTTGTTCCTTAAAATAAAATCGTATTATTGTTTTCAGACGGCCTGGGCATGGATACGCTGCCGCATTTGTTCAAACAGACAAACCGTTGCCGCCATCGCGACATTCAGAGATTCGGTTTGCCCCAACATGGGAATTTTGACACAGGCATCGGCCTTCTCTTTTACCGTTTCGCTCACGCCGCTGCCTTCGTTGCCAAACACCCAAGCGCAAGGTCGGCTGAGGTCCATTTCATACAAACCGATATTGCGCCCGCCCAAGGCGGTTGCCCAAATTTGATGCTGATACGTTTCCATCCAAGCGGATAATTCCACTCGGCTAAAAATAGACAGCAAAAAATGTGCACCCATCCCCGCTCGCAACACTTTAGGCGACCAGATATCCACGGAATCATTGCCGCACACGATTTGCCTGACTCCGGCTGCCGCCGCGCTGCGCAAAATCGTCCCTGCATTGCCGGGGTCTTGTACCCGCTCCAATACCACACAATCGCCGTCTGAAGGTAAACCTGCCTGCTGCGGAATATCAATCCAAGTCATCACATCATCGGCATCGGTCAGACTGGTGATTTTAGACAGTGCTTCGTTACCAACCCATGTAATCAACCCTTCGTCCAACTGCGCCACAATCTCTTGAATTTCAGGATGTTGCTGTTTCTTTTCAGGCAGATAAACCTGTTTGGGCATACCGCCGCTTTGCAAATAAGTTTGCAGCAGATGTACGCCTTCCAATACGGTTTCACCGCTTTCGCGCCTTGTTTTGGCCTGCGTCAAAAGACGGAATAAATGTTTGAGCTGTTCGTTTTGAGCAGAGGTAATCAGTTTCATGGAGCGCATTATAACTGTTTTGACTTCTTTGAAGCTATGCTTTCAGACGGCCTGACGGTTTTACTGAAAAAATAAAAACCCTTGCCATAAAGCAAGGGTTTTGCATGATTTCATTTTTTACTGTACAACAGTCTGCTGCTCATTTTTTTGATCGGTACGGACAGTCGGACGGTTTTCAATTTTGCCGTCTTTTGCCGCATTTGGTACAACGGTCTCGCCAGGCTCGGAAGCCGCTTTATCGTCAGGCGTACCGCTTACTGGAATGATATCTTGTGCTGGCTGAATATTAGACTTCTCGGCAACCGGCATAGCGTCACGAGAAGTTTGCGGCGTAAACTGCCATGCCGTCACAGCAATGGCACACACGCTGGCAGCGGCTGCAAAGAATTTAAAGAAGCCGTTATTGGCCGCTTCGCGATGAGTATATTTTTCCTGCTTGCCGGCAATCTCAGCTTGAGGCACTGTAAATGCTTTGCTTTGCATGCTTTCATCAGCCACCTTCGCCGCAGCGCCCTGACGGATACAGTCGCCGATAATGTGGTACTCATGCCAAGCGCGCAATGCTTCCTCGTCTGCCAATACGGCATCCAGCATCTCATCAGTCAATGCTTCACCGTCCATCAATGCGGACACATACTCCAATGCTTTATTTGTTTTGTCGTTCATTTTTATTACCACCTTTGATCTTCAGAAGTATCCAACAGCGGCCGCAAATCTTTTGCAATCAGTTCACGCGCTCTGAAAATACGCGAACGTACTGTACCTATCGGACAATCCACTACCCGAGCTATTTCTTCGTAAGACAAGCCGTCCATTTCCCTAAGCGTAATGGCTTGACGCATATCGTCTGGCAGTTGCGCAATGCTTGCTTCGACGGTCTGCAAGATTTCCCGATTCATCATCTCAGCTTCCGGCGTATGGTAATCCGCAATCTGATCGGTTAAATCAAGAACATCTCCCTCCTCATTGGCCGCTTCCGAGCTGACAAAAAACTGACGACCCGAAGTGGTCAGGAAATTCTTTGCCGTATTGATACCGATACGGTACAGCCATGTATAAAATGCACTTTC
>NZ_JBQCWY010000489.1:0-2284 GCF_051956955.1 Neisseria sp. P0021.S005
CCTCGACCGCAACCGCCAACCGCAAGGCTATGGCAAACTTTATGACTATGGCGGACGGGTCAGGATTGCCAGCGGAGCGTTTTATTGGCGTGTCCGAAACGGTGATTTGAACTATTACAGCGATTACCGAGACGGACAAAGCCGTAAGATTGGCTCCGAACTAAACAGTCACGAAATGGCATGGACTAGAAGTGCCCCAATTGCTTATCGGGAAATTGCAGATGCGTTTAATCTGACCAGCCAAGCTCCGCATTACACTGCAAACATGGCGGCGGACGGCATTGATAAATCATTAAGAATGATAATGACCGCCATCTTGGTTGTCGTCAACCTCCCTGCGCTTTTGACCGGCGACAGTTCTGCTGCACTTACCGTCATCTTTGTAGGATGCTGGTTGTTGTGGAGCATGGGTAAAAAAGACGAGGACGAGGATTAATATGTCAAGAATCACTTACATCATTTTCAGCACCATCATCATCGTCATCTCCATGATCATCAGCTACGGCTCTTCCGACTCCGACGGCTCGCGTATGCACTCCGGCGGCTATTACGGCGGCAGCGGTTATTCCGGAGGCCATAAATGACCCATGCACCCGGTAATCATGGCCTATTGGACTTATACGGTTGCGACGAAGCCATCTTAAAAGATGAAGGCCGTCTGAAAACCGCTTTGGCAGCTGCTGCACAAGCCGCAGAAGCCACCATATTAACCGAACATTTCCACACCTTCGGCGGCGCAGGCGGCGTAACCGGCGTTTTACTGCTCGCCGAGTCCCATATCAGTATCCACACTTGGCCGGAACACCGCTTCGCCGCCATTGATGCATTTATCTGCGGCGGCATGAAATTGGAAAAAGTGAAGGAAATCTTGTGCAGGGAGTTGGCGGCGGAACGGGTGGATTGGACGGTTGTAAATAGAGGCAGTGATTTGACTTTATTTTAGTTTTATCAATATTGGCAAGAGGGGCAAAAGTTCAACGCCAAGCATACGCCATTTGATATTTCAGGAGATGTTAATTTATTGCTGGTTAAGTGTTATCGGTTCTATAACATGAAGGCATTTGGAAATAATGGGTATCTTACAGAGAAAAGGGTGTATGACTTGCTTTCCTAAAAAAATACTGAAAAGCAATAATTTATTATGCTAACCCGCCGTCAATTTCTCAGTTATACCGCCGCGCTTGGTGCCGCTTCTGCTTTCTCTTGGCAGACTTACAAATACCTCAACCGCAAACCGCCGGTTTCTATTAACCGTGTCGGCTTGCCGTTGGGGCATTTGTTGCGCGATCGGGAATTGTTGCAAGCGCCGCCCCGTCGTTATGAATGCAATACGTTGATACTCGGCGGCGGTGCGGCTGGGTTGGGGGCGTTGTGGTATTTGGCGAAGCATAATCACTGCGATGTATTGTTGGCAGAAGGGTTTGAACGCAATGGCAACAATGCTGCCTATACGTCTTCAGACGGCCTGAAAGCGCCGAGCGGTGCGCATTATTTGGCTTTGCCGTCGAAAGAAAGCGTGTATGTGCGCGAGATGTTGGTAGATTTCGGTATCTTGCAGTCGGACGGCAGCTTTAGGGAAACCGATTTGGTCTATGCGCCCGAATCGCGCCTCTTATATCAGGATAAATGGGTGGAACATTTATTGCCGAAAGAAGATGCGGATTCCAAACGGTTTTTTGATTTAATCGGCCGTCTGAAACAGTCTTACGGCGATGACGGTAAGAAAATTTTTGCTATTCCGATTGCGCTGTCATCGGCAGATGAGACATGGCGCAAACTCGATCATCTGACGTTTAAACAATGGCTTGATCAAGAGGACTACCACTCGCCTGAGCTTTTATGGTATCTCGATTATTGTTGCCGCGACGATTACGGACAAGGCATTGGGCAAGTGTCTGCCTTTGCCGGGCTGCATTATTTTGCCGCCCGCAACAATGCAGAAACCGTCCTCACTTGGCCCGAAGGTTTGGCACATCTTTCTGAAAACCTGCGCCGTCATGCCGGTTTGCAAGAAGGTTGGCAATGGCCGTCTGAAAATAGTATCCGTTTGGAGAAACCTGCTTCGGTTAATGCTTCTGCCGTCAAAATCAAACCGCTTTCAGACGGCCGGATTGAAGTGTGGCTGCGTGATAATGCAAAAGGGGAAACCGTTGCTGTCACCGCGCAACACGTTATCTCCGCCATGCCGCTGATGGTTGCCGCCTGCATTATTGAATTTCCCGAACAATTTGGTCTGGACATCCCAGAATACGCGCCATGGCTGGTTTCTAATTTTGAACTGCAC
>NZ_JBQCWY010000490.1:0-2281 GCF_051956955.1 Neisseria sp. P0021.S005
AAATAACAAATGACCTCACCCCATTTTCTATCTAGTTCTACCGATTTACCAAGAAAAAACAATATGTTTCCCATCCAATTCTGACAATGCTCGATATAGTCAGGTTCATTTACTTGGAAATAGTTATTAATCTCCTCAATTAAATTTATAACTTTGCTAATCGAAAATAGAATATTACGATCACTAGCTTCATCATTAGTTAGATTTAAAATCTCCATCCACGCGCCTCTTGAAGTACGAAGTGATGGAACTCCTTTAGCTTTTTTAATAATTTTCAATAATCTTTGTGCTGGATTATCATAATAAGTATTAGACATTTTCTTCCATCCTTTGTTTTATTTCATTTTCAGACGACCTTTTAAACTCTAAAGGTCGTCTGAAAATCCCCCTTATCAAATCTTACAAGCCCCACCAGCGCAGCCGTCATCTTGAATATCGGCCTGTGTATCGTCCGCACCGTCTCGGGTGTTGTGGTAGTACAGGGTTTTGACGCCGTATTTGTAGGCGGTCAGCAGGTCTTTCAGCATTTGTTTCATGGAAACTTTGCTGCCTTCAAATTTGTTCGGGTCGTAGGCGGTATTGGCGGAAATCGATTGATCGACGAATTTTTGCATTACGCCGACGAGTTTCAGGTAGCCTTCGTTGCCGGGAAGTTGCCACAGGGTTTCGTAGGCATCTTTCAGGGTTTCAAATTCCGGTACGACTTGTTTCAAAATACCGTCTTTTGATGCTTTAACGCTGACCAGGCCACGTGGAGGCTCGATGCCGTTAGTGGCGTTGGCAATTTGCGAGCTGGTTTCAGACGGCATGAGTGCGGTCAGGGTAGAGTTGCGCAGGCCGTATTTGACGATGTCGGCGCGCAGGCTTTCCCAGTCGTAGTGCAAAGGCTCGTTGCACACGGCATCCAAGTCTTTTTTGTAGGTGTCGATGGGCAGTTTGCCTTGCGAATAAACGGTTTGGTTGAAGAGCGGGCATGCGCTGTATTCTTTGGCAAGGTTTACCGATGCTTTGAGCAGGTAATACTGCATGGCTTCAAAGGTGCGGTGGGTCAGGCCGAGGGCGGAGTCGTCGCTGTAACGTACGCCGTTTTTTGCCAGATAGTAGGCGTAGTTGATTACGCCGATGCCGAGTGTGCGGCGGTTCATGGTTGCGGTGCGTGCTGCTGCAACCGGATAGTCTTGATAATCCAGCAGGGCATCAAGTGCGCGTACGGTCAAATCGGCAAGCTCTTCCAGTTCGTCCAAGTTGTTCAATGCGCCCAAGTTGAAGGCGGATAAGGTACACAAGGCGATTTCGCCTTCTGCATCGTTGATGTTGTCCAGCGGTTTGGTCGGCAGGGCGATTTCCATGCACAAGTTGGACTGATGAACAGGCGCAACGCGCGGATCAAATGGGCTGTGCGTGTTGCAGTGGTCAACGTTTTGGATGTAGATACGACCGGTACCGGCACGTTCCTGCATCAGGGTAGAGAACAATTCTGTTGCCGGCAAAGTATGTTTGCGGATGTTTGGATCTTGCTCGTATTGAGTGTAGAGGCGTTCAAACTCGTCTTGGTCGGCGAAGAAGGCATCATACAAACCCGGAACTTCATTCGGCGAGAACAGGGTAATATTGCCGCCTTTAATCAAGCGGGTGTACAGCAGGCGGTTGATTTGTACGCCGTAGTCCAGTTGGCGGATACGGTTGTCTTCTACGCCGCGGTTGTTTTTCAATACCAACAGGCTTTCGGCTTCGATATGCCACAATGGGTAGAACAAGGTTGCCGCGCCGCCGCGTACGCCGCCTTGCGAGCAGGACTTAACGGCCGCTTGGAACATTTTGAAGAATGGGATACAGCCGGTGTGTTGTGCTTCGCCGCCGCGGATTTCGCTGCCCAAACCGCGGATACGGCCGGCGTTGATGCCGATGCCTGCACGCTGGGAAACGTATTTCACAATCGCGCTGGTGGTGGCGTTGATGGAGTCGAGGCTGTCGTCGCATTCAATCAACACGCAGCTTGAGAATTGACGGGTAGGCGTACGCACGCCGCTCATGATAGGTGTAGGCAGCGATACTTTGAATGTGGAAACGGCGTCGTAAAAGCGTTTGACGTAATCCAAACGGGTCTCTTTCGGATATTTGCTGAAGAGACACATGGCCACCAAAATGTATAAAAACTGCGGCGTTTCATAAATTTGGCGGGTAACGCGGTTTTGAACCAGATATTTGCCTTCCAGCTGTTTTACGGCTGCATAAGAGAAGGTCATATCGCGGCTGTGGTCGATATAGGCATTCAGCTCGT
>NZ_JBQCWY010000491.1:0-2277 GCF_051956955.1 Neisseria sp. P0021.S005
AATACGTTATTACCAAATTGCCTAAAAATATTGTCAAAGGCAACAAAATTCAAGACTACGATCAGCTTGCTACTTACATCCAACATACTTACACACAATTACGCAGTTCTTGCAAAAATATTGTTGCGGCCGTGCCACAAAATTTGGCGACAGTCGAGCAAATTATTTACAACCCGCGTGATACCGATTTGGACTTGGAAGAGTTTGTCGAAGCGGAAGTCGGCCAATTTGCGCCTATTGAAGAAATGAACTACGACTTTCAAGCCGAAGAAGTCGGTTCAGGCCAGCATGTTTTAGCTGTTGCCGCCAAAAAAGACGATGTCGAGCCACGCATTGAAATGTTTGAGAATGCGGGCTTGCCTTTGTCCGCTTTGGATTTAGACTTGCTGGCGCAACGCAATGCCTTTGTTCATTGGATGAATACGCATGCTCCCGAAATGGCAGATGAAAAAGTTGCCGTGTTTGGCATTCATGCGACGCAAATGTATGCCCTGATCCTGCAAAACGGCCGTATCCTCTACAAACAAGAAACGCCGGTCAGTACAGAGCAGCTCAATCAGCTGATTCAGCGTACTTATCAGGTAACTGAAGAAAAAGCCGCACAAATGATGGCTTCCCAAAACAAGCCTTCCGACTACCAGTCTCAGATTGCCGACCGTTTTAATGTGCAGGTTGCGCAGGAGGTTCAGCGTGTTTTGCAATTTTACTATACCACGCAGGCCACTGATTCTTTCTCCAATATCAAACACATCCTGCTGACCGGCTTTACCGCGCAGCAGGCAGGTTTGGCGGAAAGCATTTTCTCGCAAACCAATACGGCAACAGAATATCTGCATCCGATTTCATATGTGGAACGCAGTGCAAAAGTAGAATTGCCGCAGTTTCAAATTGATGCGCCGTCACTGACTTTGGCGTTCGGATTGGCATTAAGGGGGCTTTGAGAACATGATCGAATTAACCAGAATCAACCTTCTTCCGTATCGGGAAGAGATTAAACAGCGCAAGCAGCAGCAATTCAAAGTATTGATGCTTGGCGCTTTTGCAGTGGGTTTGGGCTTGGCGGCCGCTACCTATCTCGGTATTGACAGCGCCATCAGTAATCAAGAAGGGCGCAACAACTTCCTGCAAACCGAAATCGACAGACTTGATAGAGAATTGGGCGAAATCGATAAACTTCAGCAAGAAAAAGAAGCCTTCTTGGCCAAGAAACTGAAAGTGGAAGAGTTACAGGAAAAACGCTATCAAGCGGCCTATATCCTTGATTCTTTGAATGCGCTTACACCCGATAATACTTATTTGACTGCGTTGGAAGCGGAAAGCTCGACCAGCTATAAAATCAGCGGCCATGCCGTCAGCGACAATAAAATCGCCGTTATGATGCGCTCCCTGCCAAGTACAGGTATTTTCTTGCAGCCTGAATTGTTGAGCATTAAAAAAGTAGATAACTACCAAGAATTTACTTTGAAATCTTCAATCAACCAAGTGAATACGCCGGCTCCTGCACCGACTGCCCAAAGCAGCGGTGAAATGGCCGAACCTGTGGCAGAACCTGCTCCGGAGGCTCAATAATGGCATCTAAAAACCTGAAACAATTGGACGTACAAAACCTGTACCTGCTCAATATGCCTTCAAAACTTTTGCTGGCGGGTTTATTGATTGTCGGTGTGTTGGCTTTGGGCTATGTCGGCGTATTTAAAGATCAGATTGAGACCCTGAATACGCAGGAAGCTAAAGAGGAAGAGCTGAAGGAAACCTTTACGCGTAAAAGCATTCAGGCGGCAAGCTTGAATAATCTGAAGGCTGAATTGGCTTCGATCCGCTCTGCATTTGATGTTTTGTTGAAACAACTGCCGACCGACGCGGAAATTCCGAACCTGATTCAAGAGCTTCATCAGGCAGGTTCAACCAACGGGTTGCGTTTGGATAGCGTTGCACCGCTCCAACCTGAAAACGATGGTCCGATTCAAAAACTGCCGTATCAGATTTCCATCACAGGCAAATACTCACAGATCAGTCAATTTACCCGTGATGTAGGCGATTTGTCGCGCATTATTACTTTAGATTCTTTAAAACTCGTGAATGCAGGCGAGGACAAAGAAGGCAAAGGCAATAAAGGCGAGTTGACATTGAGCGCGATTGCGACGACTTATAAAGCACGTCCGGCCGAAGAGATTGCTGCCGAATTGGCTGCGCAACAGGCACAAGAAGAAGGCAAACCTGCCGAGAATGAGCAAAAATAAAAGAATAGGGAAATCATGAAAAAAATCATCTTACTCT
>NZ_JBQCWY010000492.1:0-2277 GCF_051956955.1 Neisseria sp. P0021.S005
AGAGTAAGATGATTTTTTTCATGATTTCCCTATTCTTTTATTTTTGCTCATTCTCGGCAGGTTTGCCTTCTTCTTGTGCCTGTTGCGCAGCCAATTCGGCAGCAATCTCTTCGGCCGGACGTGCTTTGTAAGTCGTCGCAATCGCGCTCAATGTCAATTCGCCTTTATTGCCTTTGCCTTCTTTGTCCTCGCCTGCGTTCACGAGTTTTAAAGAATCTAAAGTAATAATGCGCGACAAATCGCCTACATCACGGGTAAATTGGCTGATCTGTGAGTATTTGCCTGTGATGGAAATCTGATACGGCAGTTTTTGAATCGGACCATCGTTTTCAGGTTGGAGCGGTGCAACGCTGTCCAAACGCAATCCGTTGGTTGAACCTGCCTGATGCAGCTCTTGAATCAGATTCGGAATTTCCGCGTCGGTCGGAAGTTGTTTCAACAACACATCAAATGCAGAACGAATCGAAGCCAATTCAGCCTTCAGATTATTCAAGCTTGCTGCCTGAATGCTTTTACGCGTAAAGGTTTCCTTCAGTTCTTCTTCTTTAGCTTCCTGCGTATTCCAAGTTTCAATCTGATCTTTAAATACGCCGACATAGCCCAAAGCCAACATACCGACAATCAATAAACCTGCCAGCAAAAGTTTTGAAGGCATATTAAGCAGGTACAGGTTTTGTACGTCCAATTGTTTCAGGTTTTTAGATGCCATTATTGAGCCTCCGGAGCAGGTTCTGCCACAGGTTCGGCCATTTCACCGCTACTTTGGGCAGTTGGTGCAGGAGCCGGCGTATTCACTTGGTTGATTGAAGATTTCAAAGTAAATTCTTGGTAGTTATCTACTTTTTTAATGCTCAACAATTCAGGCTGCAAGAAAATACCTGTACTTGGCAAGGAGCGCATCATAACGGCAATTTTATTGTCGCTGATGGCATGACCGCTGATTTTATAGCTGGTCGGACTTTCGGCTTCCAACGCGGTCAAATAAGTATTATCGGGCGTAAGTGTATTCAAAGAATCAAGGATATAGGCCGCTTGATAGCGTTTTTCCTGTAACTCTTCAACTTTCAGTTTTTTGGCCAAGAAGGCTTCTTTTTCTTGCTGAAGTTTATCGATTTCGCCCAATTCTCTATCAAGTCTGTCGATTTCGGTTTGCAGGAAGTTGTTGCGGCCTTCTTGATTGCTGATGGCGCTGTCAATACCAAGATAGGTAGCGGCCGCCAAGCCCAAACCTACTGCAAAAGCGCCAAGCATCAATATTTTGAATTGCTGCTGCTTGCGCTGTTTAATCTCTTCCCGATATGGGAGAAGGTTGATTCTGGTTAATTCGATCATGTTCTCAAAGTCCCCTTAATGCCAATCCGAACGCCAAAGTCAGTGACGGCGCATCAATTTGAAACTGCGGCAATTCTACTTTTGCACTGCGTTCCACATATGAAATCGGATGCAGATATTCTGTTGGCGTATTGGTTTGCGAGAAAATGCTTTCTGCCAAACCTGCCTGCTGCGCGGTAAAGCCGGTCAGCAGGATGTGTTTGATATTGTGAAAAGAATCAGTGGCCTGCGTGGTATAGTAAAATTGCAGGACACGCTGAACTTCTTGTGCAACCTGCACATTAAAACGGTCGGCAATCTGAGACTGGTAGTCGGAAGGCTTGTTTTGGGAAGCCATCATTTGAGCGGCTTTTTCTTCCGTTACCTGATAAGTACGCTGAATCAGCTGATTGAGCTGCTCTGTACTGACCGGTGTTTCTTGTTTGTAGAGGATACGGCCGTTTTGCAGAATCAGGGCATACATTTGAGTCGCATGAATACCGAACACGGCAACTTTTTCCTCTGCCATTTCGGGAGCATGCGTATTCATCCAATAGACAAAGGCATTGCGTTGCGCCAGCAAGTCCAAGTCCAAAGCAGACAAAGGCAGACCGGCATTTTCAAACATTTCAATGCGTGGCTCGACATCGTCTTTTTTGGCGGCAACAGCTAAAACATGCTGACCCGAACCGACTTCTTCAGCTTGAAAGTCGTAGTTCATTTCTTCAATAGGCGCAAATTGGCCGACTTCCGCCTCGATAAACTCTTCCAAGTCCAAATCGGTATCACGCGGGTTGTAAATAATTTGCTCGACTGTCGCCAAATTTTGTGGCACGGCAGCAACAATATTTTTGCAAGAACTGCGTAATTGTGTGTAAGTATGTTGGATGTAAGTAGCAAGCTGATCGTAGTCTTGAATTTTGTTGCCTTTGACAATATTTTTAGGCAATTTGGTAATAACGTATT
>NZ_JBQCWY010000493.1:0-2270 GCF_051956955.1 Neisseria sp. P0021.S005
GGCTGGTTACCGCCGTTTTCCGTATGCTGGTTTTGGCATGGGTCTACTTCGGCGCAGTTGCCAACGTACCCTTGGTATGGGATATGGCAGACATGGCCATGGGCATCATGGCATGGATTAACCTCGTTGCCATCCTGCTCCTGTCACCACTTGCCTTCCTGCTGTTGAAAGACTACACAGCCAAGCTGAAAATGGGTAAAGACCCAGAGTTCAAACTCTCTGAACACCCAGGCTTGAAACGCAAAATCAAATCCGATATCTGGTAATACCAAAGGCCGTCTGAAATTTCAGACGGCCTTTTTAATCCCTGCCATCTAGATAAAACGATGCCCCTTAAAGCAGAAGCCTTAAGGGGCAGAGCGTTGCGGCACATCTTTTCAGACGGCCTTATTGTAGCAACGTTTCTCATTTCGCAGTGCAACAATATGGACGGATTCTAATTCCAAATCGGCACCCAGTCAAGCATTTCATTTGCATAGTAATACTTACCTAGGATATATTTATACTTACCAAACATCACATTACGGAGAAACTGATGGCTGCATTCAAACCCAATCCAATCAACTACATCCTCGGTCTCGATATCGGCATTGCATCCGTCGGCTGGGCGATGGTAGAAATTAACGAAGAAGAAAACCCCATCCGCCTGATTGATTTGGGCGTGCGCGTATTTGAGCGTGCAGAAGTACCGAAAACAGGCGACTCTCTCGCAGCGGCAAGACGCTTGGCACGCAGTGTTCGCCGCCTGACCCGCCGTCGCGCCCACCGTCTGCTTCGGGCCCGCCGTCTATTGAAACGCGAAGGCGTATTACAAGCCGCCGATTTTGATGAAAACGGCTTGATTAAATCCTTACCGAATACACCATGGCAACTTCGCGCAGCCGCATTAGATCGCAAACTGACGCCTTTGGAGTGGTCGGCAGTCTTGTTGCATTTAATCAAACATCGCGGCTATTTGTCGCAAAGAAAAAACGAGGGCGAAACTGCCGATAAGGAGCTTGGCGCTTTGCTTAAAGGCGTAGCCGACAATGCCCATGCCTTACAAACAGGCAATTTCCGCACACCAGCCGAATTAGCTTTAAATAAATTTGAGAAAGAAAGCGGCCATATCCGCAACCAACGCGGCGATTATTCGCATACGTTCAACCGCAAAGATTTACAAGCAGAGCTGAATTTACTGTTTGAAAAACAAAAAGAATTCGGCAATCCGCATGTTTCAGACGGCCTTAAAGAAGGTATTGAAACCCTGCTGATGGCGCAACGCCCTGCCCTGTCTGGCGATGCTGTTCAAAAAATGTTGGGGTATTGCACCTTTGAGCCGACAGAGCCGAAAGCCGCTAAAAACACCTACACCGCCGGACGTTTCATCTGGCTGACCAAGCTGAACAACCTGCGTATTT
Organism: Neisseria sp. P0021.S005; assembly: GCF_051956955.1. Lineage (NCBI taxonomy): Bacteria > Pseudomonadati > Pseudomonadota > Betaproteobacteria > Neisseriales > Neisseriaceae > Neisseria > Neisseria sp. P0021.S005. The sequence goes on from NZ_JBQCWY010000493.1 coordinate 1,401, forward strand.
TAGAGCAAGGCAGCGAGCGGCCATTGACCACTACCGAACGCGCCACGCTTATGGACGAGCCATACAGAAAATCCAAACTGACTTACGCACAAGCCCGTAAGCTGCTGGGTTTAGAAGATACCGCCTTTTTCAAAGGCTTGCGCTATGGTAAAGACAATGCCGAAGCCTCAACATTGATGGAAATGAAGGCCTACCATGCCATCAGCCGTGCGCTGGAAAAAGAAGGATTGAAAGACAAAAAATCCCCATTAAACCTTTCTCCCGAATTACAAGACGAAATCGGCACGGCATTCTCCCTGTTCAAAACCGATGAAGACATTACAGGCCGTCTGAAAGACCGTGTTCAGCCCGAAATTTTAGAAGCGCTGTTAAAACACATCAGCTTCGACAAGTTCGTCCAAATTTCCTTGAAAGCATTGCGCCGAATTGTGCCTCTAATGGAGCAAGGCAAACGTTACGATGAAGCCTGCGCCGAAATCTACGGAGACCATTACGGCAAGAAAAATGCGGAAGAAAAGATTTATCTGCCGCCGATTCCCGCCGACGAAATCCGCAACCCCGTCGTCTTGCGCGCCTTATCTCAAGCCAGAAAAGTCATAAATGCCGTTGTACGCCGGTACGGCTCCCCTGCACGTATCCATATTGAAACGGCAAGGGAAGTAGGCAAATCGTTTAAAGACCGCAAAGAAATCGAAAAACGCCAAGAAGAAAACCGTAAAGACCGGGAAAAAGCCGCCGCTAAGTTCCGAGAGTATTTCCCCAATTTTGTCGGCGAACCCAAATCCAAAGATATTCTGAAACTGCGCCTGTACGAGCAACAACACGGCAAATGCCTGTATTCGGGCAAAGAAATCAACCTAGGCCGTCTGA
>NZ_JBQCWY010000494.1:0-2267 GCF_051956955.1 Neisseria sp. P0021.S005
GGCTGGTTACCGCCGTTTTCCGTATGCTGGTTTTGGCATGGGTCTACTTCGGCGCAGTTGCCAACGTACCCTTGGTATGGGATATGGCAGACATGGCCATGGGCATCATGGCATGGATTAACCTCGTCGCCATCCTGCTCCTGTCCCCACTTGCCTTCCTGCTGTTGAAAGACTACACAGCCAAGCTGAAAATGGGTAAAGACCCAGAGTTCAAACTCTCTGAACACCCAGGCTTGAAACGCAAAATCAAATCCGATATCTGGTAAAACCAAAGGCCGTCTGAAATTTCAGACGGCCTTTTTAATCCCTGCCATTTAGACAAAACGATGCCCCTTAAAGCAGAAGCCTTAAGGGGCAGAGCGTTGCGGCACATCTTTTCAGACGGCCTTATTGTAGCAACGTTTCTCATTTCGCAGTGCAACAATATGGACAGATTCTAATTCCAAATCGGTACCTAGTCAAGTATTTCATTTGCATGGTAATACTTACCTAGGATATATTTATACTTACCAAACATCATATTACGGAGAAACTGATGGCTACATTCAAACCCAATCCAATCAACTACGTCCTCGGCCTCGATATCGGCATCGCATCCGTCGGCTGGGCGATGGTAGAAATTGACGAAGAAGAAAACCCCATACGCCTGATTGATTTGGGCGTGCGCGTATTTGAGCGGGCCGAAGTACCAAAAACAGGCGACTCTCTCGCAGCGGTAAGACGCTTAGCACGCAGCGTCCGCCGCCTGACCCGCCGTCGCGCCCACCGCCTGCTTCGGGCCCGTCGCCTATTGAAACGCGAGGGCGTATTACAGGCTGCCGATTTTGATGAAAACGGCTTGATTAAATCCTTACCGAATACACCATGGCAACTTCGCGCAGCCGCATTAGACCGCAAACTGACGCCTTTGGAGTGGTCGGCAGTCTTGTTGCATTTAATCAAACATCACGGCTATTTGTCGAAACGGAAAAATGAAGAGCAAACTGCCGATAAGGAGCTTGGGGCTTTGCGTGCAGGTATGAAGAGTAACACTCAAGCCTTAAAGACAGGCAATTTCCGCACTCCGGCCGAATTGGCTTTAAATAAATTTGAAAAAGAAAGCGGCCATATCCGCAACCAGCGCGGCGATTATTCGCATACGTTCAGCCGCGAAGATTTACAGGTGGAGCTGGTTTTGCTGTTTGAAAAACAAAAAGAATTCGGCAATCCGCATGTTTCAGACGGCCTTAAAGAAGGTATTGAAACCCTGCTGATGGCGCAACGCCCTGCTCTGTCCGGCGATGCCATTCAAAAAATGTTGGGGCATTGCACCTTCGAACCGACAGAGCCGAAAGCCGCTAAAAACACCTACACAGCCGAACGTTTCATCTGGCTGACCAAGCTGAACAACCTGCGTATTTTAGAGCAAGGCAGCGAGCGGCCATTGACCGATACCGAACGCACCATACTTATAAATCAGCCGTATAAAAAGAAACTGACTTACGCACAAGCCCGTAAGCTACTGGGTTTAGAAGATACCGCCTTTTTCAAAGGATTACACTATGGTAAAGACAATGCCGAAACCTCAACATTGATGGAAATAAAGGCCTACCATGCCATCAGCCGTGCGCTGGAAAAAGAAGGATTGAAAGACAAAAAATCCCCATTAAACCTTTCTCCCGAATTACAAGATGAAATCGGCATGGCATTCTCCCTATTCAAAACCGATGAAGACATTACAGGCCGTCTGAAAGACCGTGTTCAGCCCGAAATCTTAGAAGCGCTGTTGAAACACATCAACTTCGACAAGTTCGTCCAAATTTCCTTGAAAGCATTGCGCCGAATTGTGCCTCTAATGGAGCAAGGCAAACGTTACGATGAAGCCTGCGCCGAAATCTACGGAGACCATTATGGCAAGAAGAATACGGAAGAAAAGATTTATCTGCCGCCCATCCCTGCCGACGAAATCCGCAACCCCGTCGTCTTGCGCGCCTTATCTCAAGCACGTAAGGTCATTAACGCCGTTGTACGCCGTTACGGCTCCCCTGCGCGTATCCATATTGAAACGGCAAGGGAAGTAGGCAAATCGTTTAAAGACCGCAAAGAAATCGAAAAACGCCAAGAAGAAAACCGTAAAGACCGGGAAAAAGCCGCCGCTAAATTCCGAGAGTATTTCCCCAATTTTGTCGGCGAACCCAAATCCAAAGATATTCTGAAACTGCGCCTGTACGAGCAACAACACGGCAAATGCCTGTATTCGGGCAAAGAAATCAACCTAGGCCGTCTGA
>NZ_JBQCWY010000495.1:0-2252 GCF_051956955.1 Neisseria sp. P0021.S005
GGTTTCCCATTCCATAATCAACAATCGCTACTTTCATTGCTTCTCCTCAGGCCGTCTGAAAACATTTAATGATTAATATAATAATAAGAATGATTGTAGCAAAAGATGGTTTAAAACAAAATATTGTCGATATACAAGACAAATAATAAAGGCCGTCTGAAATCACGATCGGTTTCAGACGGCCTTTATTCATTCACACGATGCCTTATTCTTCAGATGCGGCTTCTGCTTCTTCCTGAACAGACTCTTCGCTCAGCGTACCTTTGGTAGAAGGCGTTTGACCCATCATGCGCGGATCGTATTCAACCGCCATGCGCAATGCGCGGCCGAAGGCTTTGAAAACAGTCTCGGCTTGATGATGTGCATTACGACCTCTAAAATTATCGATGTGCAAGGTCATCATGCTGTGATTCACAAGGCCGTGGAAAAATTCTTCAAACAAATCAACATCAAAACAGCCGATCAGGGCGCGGGTAAAGTCGATGTTGTACACCAAGCCAGGGCGGCCGGAAAGGTCGATGACTACACGGCTCAACGCTTCATCCAACGGAACATAGGCATGACCATAACGGGTAATGCCGGCTTTATTGCCAAGTGCTTGTTTCAAGGCCTGACCCAATACGATACCGATGTCTTCAACCGTGTGATGGTCGTCAATGTGCAAATCGCCTTTGCAGGTAATATCCAAGTCAATCAAACCATGACGCGCCACTTGAGCAAGCATGTGTTCAAGGAAAGGAACGCCGGTATCCAAGCGGTATTTGCCGGTACCGTCAAGGTTGAGGCTAACGGTAATTTGGGTTTCGCAGGTATTGCGGGTAACAGTAACAAAACGGCCTTCAGTTGAAACACCAGCTTCGGCTGTTTCGACAGTTTGTTTTTCCAAACGCGCCGCTTCAACTGCTGCTTTTTCTTGGTCTTTGCTGTGATCACGGTTCAGCCAGCCTTTGCGTTTGTGCATACCGGATTCCAACTTCGCAGCCAGGCTCGGACGAATGCCGCGTGCAGACTCATCGCCTGCTTGTTGTTCCAAACGGCGTTTGAGCTGAGACAAAGAGGCGGAGTTTTCATAACCGCATGCGCGTGCGAGTTTGGTCAATGAGCCGGCTTCTTCAACCAGTAACAGAAAATTGGTCAAATGCAGTTGAGCTTTGTTCATAATGGTAGTTTCCTTGAAATCAAAGATTGGGGTAAAGGTTTCTAATAACGGCCAAGACGGCATCATTTTGCGCTGCCGAGCCTATGGTTATGCGGACACACTGATCCAAAAGCGGATGGCTGCCATGCAGTTTTTTAATCAGTATGCGGTTTTGCTTCAATGTTTCAAACAGCTCGTTCGCATCAGGTACGCGAACGGTAATAAAGTTGGCTTCGCTCGGAAAAACTTCCAAACGGTTTAATTTCAACAATTCATTCATCACGCGCGAACGCTCGTTTTTTAATGTATCAATGTTTTGCTGAATGATTGGATGATGCTTCAATGAGAATTTCGCCGCCGCCAAGCTTAATTGATTCATATTGTAAGGCGGAAGGATTTTGGCCAGTTCACCCATAATGCTTGGGCTTGCCGCCGCATACCCCATCCGTAAGCCGGCAAAGCCGATTTTACTGATGGTGCGCATTACGACCAGGTTTTCGACTTCGCCCGCCCACGGAAGGAAACTGTCATGATGAAACGCACCATATGCCTCATCGACAACCACAATGCCGGTATCCGCACGAATGACCGCCTCTACTTCTTCTCGCTTAAAGCACACGCCGGTAGGATTATTGGGATAGGCAATAAAAATTAATGACGGCTGATGTTGCTCGATAGCGGTCAAAACGGCAGGGAGATTTAAAGAAAAATCTGGATTTAAGGGAACGCCGACATATTCCATGCCATAAAGCGCGGCATTATGACGATACATAACGAAACTTGGCTCAATACCCAATACACGCGCATTTGGTTTGGCAACCAGCATAGTCAAAAATTGGATAAGCTCATCGGAGCCGTTACCCAATGCGATTTCCGCTTTATCGGGAATACCGAAAACCTCCCTCAATTCTTCATAAATACCGCTCTTGGCAGCATGGGGATACAAATGAATCGGCGCCTGCTTTGCCAAGTCCGCCCATTCCGATAATAAAGATTCATACCCGGCGAAAGGATGATGCGGACACTCCATGGCGTCCAACTTAATAAAACCTTCCGGCAAATCAGCAACCTGATAGGCTGTCATTACTTTAATATCATCACGGATAACATCAGC
>NZ_JBQCWY010000496.1:0-2249 GCF_051956955.1 Neisseria sp. P0021.S005
CCTTGCAGGTAGTCTTTACCTTCTTCACCGTACAGAGAGTCACCGTCGGCATCACCGTAAATGGTGTCGTTACCAGCACCGGCGTAGATTACGTCTGTGCCGTTGCCACCGTAGATGATGTCTTCGCAAGCAGTACCGTAAATGGTATCTTTAGCATCAGTACCGCGGATAACGTTGCCGTCTTTGCAGTCTTCAGCTCGGATGACATTACCTGGGTTTTTGTCTTCGTGACCGTATGAGTTGTTTTGGTTATGGTCGTCAACACAGTCTTTGCAGTCTGGCTCTGGCTTAGGCTCAGGTTTTGGTTCTGGCTTAGGCTCAGGTTTTGGCTCTGGCTTAGGTTCTGGTTTAGGCTCAGGTTTTGGTTCTGGCTTAGGCTCAGGTTTTGGTTGTGGTTTTGGTTCTGGTTGCGGTTCTGGCTGTGGCTCAGGCTTAGGCTCAGGTTTTGGTTGAGGCTTAGGCTGAGGTTTAGGTTGTGGTTTTGGACATGGGATCGGTTTGATTGGATCGCAGTTGTAAGGTGGGCAAACCGGAACACATTTGTAGTTAGGAGTTTTTGCCGGTGGGCAGAAAGCCGCAATAGCAGAAACCAGACCGGTTACCGCGTTAACTACTGACACGCCGACGCTGGCAATGCTAGCGATGCTGCCGATAGAAACAGAAGATTTTGCTGCAGGAGCGCAGTAGTAAGAAGAGTAGGAAGCCTTAGGCGCGGGTGCGCAGTAAGAACTAACCAGGGGTCTAGTATAATACCCCCCGTAACAGTATGCCATAATAATTACTCCCAAAAGTTAATAAAATATTGGGTTGACGGAACGAGCAAATCCGCCCTTGCCCAATTATTATTTTAGTAATATTTTGCAAAATATTTACTCAAAAATATCAAACGGTAGAATTTGCCGATAAAAGGACGGAGTTTGGCCTATTTTTAAATTCCATTCTCCTAGCAACAATAAAAACATTAACATTGATTCACACTCTCTCAAACAGCATAGATCCTTTATCTATCTTGTTAAAAGCTGAATTTTAACTATAGTTATAGTAAACAAACATAATACCGATAAGTAGTTATTATTATGGATAGATAATATCGACAATTTACCCAAATACAGCTACATCCGCATTTTGTTCTACGCCAATAATGTGAATTTGTCGTATTTACACTATAATGACACGAACACCTATTTAACAGCTATCAGAGGAGATACTCAACCATGCGTACTTTATTGACCGGAGCCAAAGGCCAGCTTGCCCGTTGTCTGCGCGACCGCCTGCCCGAAGATTGGGAACTGATTGCTACCGATTCGACTTCGCTGGACATTACCGATACCGAAGCCGTGCATCACATGATCAAAAACTTCCAACCAGATGCCATCGTTAATGCCGCAGCTTACACTGCCGTCGATAAAGCAGAAGAAAACGCTGAAGCTGCTTTTGCCGTCAACGCAACCGCTGTTCACAACCTGGCCGCAGCCGCCCGCGCCGCACACGCCCGCTTTATCCATATTTCCACTGATTATGTATTCGACGGCGAAGGCAAACGCCCTTACCGCGAAACCGACTACACCAATCCACGCAGCACTTACGGTCAATCCAAAGTAGCAGGCGAGCTTTTGGCTTTAGCCGCGCATCCTGAAAGCACTATTGTCCGTACTTCATGGCTGTTTAGCGAATACGGCAGCAATTTCGTCAAAACCATGCTGCGCCTTGCCAAAGAACGCGATTCCCTCTCTGTCGTTCACGACCAAACCGGCTGTCCGACTTATGCAGGCGACTTGGCACGCGCCATTATCGAATTATTACAACAACCCACCTCTCCACGCGGCATCTTCCATTACTGTGGCAATAAATCGGCAACATGGTACGAATTTACCAAAGCCATCTTTCAGACGGCCCACCAATTAGACGACAACTTCCGCATTCCGGAACTGAACGCAATTACCACTGATCAATACCCCCTGCCCGCACCACGTCCGGCATACAGCATCATGGATTGCTCACGCCTAGAGACCGAATTTGGTATCAAACCGTCCGACTGGCAAAAAGCCCTGCGCGAAATTCTCCGCAAAATCGACTAATAAGCTGATTCATCTATATCAAGGCCGTCTGAAAACATATTTTCAGACGGCCTCTTTGTTTCTTTTATATCAAATGCTTTATCTATCCAGTCTGTCATTTGAAAAGTGCTACAATAGCCGTTTATTTTATTTTTCAGACGGCCTGACAATATGTGCAACCATCATCCCAAA
>NZ_JBQCWY010000497.1:0-2249 GCF_051956955.1 Neisseria sp. P0021.S005
AAAAAAGACAGCAAAGCCAAAGAACCCGTAAAAAAAGAAGAACCTAAGGAAACTAAAGCCAAAGAACCTGCTAAAAAAGTGGCCGAGGATAAAAAAGACGGCAAAAAAACCAAAGAGCCAGTAAAAAAAGCAGCCGAAGACAAAAAGGCCGAAGCTAAAGAGCCTGCAAAAAAAGCTGTTGACGACAAAAAAGACACAAAAGCCAAAGAGCAAAACAAAAAAGCCGAGCCTAAAGTTGAGCCTAAAGCCACTTCTTCAGCCGACAACGATTTCAAAGCAGCCGTAACTGCCGCCGCCAACGATATGGAAACCAAAAAATCCTTTGCCAAACGCAACGAGGGTTTCATTATCCATGTCAATGCCACGCTCAAACAGCTGCAACAAACACGCAACAACCTCTCCGGCATCAACCGCAAACAACGCGACGCATGGGAAAAATTCCAAAAACTCAATGCCGATGCCAACCAGTTAAAAGCCGAAGTTTCCAACACTCGCGCCCAAATTTCGCGTTTTGTGTCCGGCAACTATAAAAACAGCCAGCCCAACGCGGTCGCCCTCTTCCTGAAAAACGCCGATGCCGGCCAAAAAACCCGCTTCCTGCGTTACACGCGTTATATCAACAACGCCAACGACCAAGTTATGAGAGACTTGGAAAAACAACAAAAAGAGCTGGCGGCGCAAGAGCAAAAAATCAACAATGAATTGGCTTACCTGAAAAAACTGCAAGCCAATATTCAGGCTTCATTGCGTCAACAAGGCGTAACCAATACCGCCGAACAAGCCGAAAGCCGCCGTCAAAACGCGCAAATAGCCAAAGAAGCGCAAAAGAAAATCAACCACAGAGAAAACGAGCAACGCCTCAACAACCTCTTGAAAGATTTGGAAAAACGCAAAGCCGAGCAACGCAAAGCCGAAGCCGAAGCACGTAAAAAAGCCGCCGAAGCCCGCTTGGCCGCTGCCGAAAAAGCCCGCAAAGAGCAGGCTGCCGCCCAGCAAAAAGCCGAAGCCGAACGCGCCGCCATGTCCACGCTAACTGACGAAGACATGAAACTGCAAGCCCCGAACACCCAAGGCTTTACCGTCAGCAACGCCAACAGCTTCAGCCGTATGCAAGGCCGTCTGAAAAAACCGGTCAACGGCACACTGGCAGGCCTGTTCGGTCAAGACCGCGGCGATGGCGAAGTTTGGAAAGGCGTGTTCTACAATACCGTTCCTGCTCCGGTCAGCAGCATTGCCTCAGGCACGGTTACTTTTGCCGGCGAGATTGAAGGCTACGGTAAAGTGGTCGTCCTCGACCACGGCGACGGCTATGTCAGCATTTACTCCGGTCTGAACGAAATCGACATCGCCCAAAACTATGCCGTCAATGCCGGTAGCAAGATTGGCACCAGCGGCACTTTGCCGTCGGGCGAAACCGGCCTTTACCTTGAAGTCCGCTACAACGGACAAGTCATGAATCCGCTTTCATGGATTAACTGATGTTTCAGACGGCCTGAGTGAGCTCTCCCCTTCAGGCCGTCTGAATTTTCATCATAAACCACAATAAAACACGATTTTCACGCCTGTTCAGCACATTAAACAACAAACTTTTACCTTAAACTTATTGTTCCAAGCGTTTAAATCACATAAAGTCAACGGGTTCAGAGAAAACAAAAAACACTTTGCTTACCGTACACAAAAAGAAAGTCAAACGAATGTCAACAAAATCCACTTTGAAAAAAGTTGCAATCTACACTCTCGGCGCATTTAGCGGCATCGCCCTCAGTCTGAGTGTACAAAGTTTTGCCGCCGAAAAAGACAAAAAAGACAACGAGGCCCTTCCCGTGCAAACCATCCGCACCATGGCAGAAGTGTACGGCCAAATCAAAGCCAACTATTACCAAGACAAACCCGATGCCGAGCTTTTTGAAGGCGCAATGAAAGGCATGGTGTCCGACCTCGATCCGCATTCCGAGTATATGGACAAAAAAGGCTATGCCGAAATGAAAGAATCCACCAGCGGCGAATTCGGCGGCCTGGGCATGGAAATCGGACAAGAAGACGGCTTCGTCAAAGTCGTTGCCCCGATTGAAGACACGCCGGCAGAACGTGCCGGCGTAAAAAGCGGCGACTTCATCGTCAAAATCGACAATACCTCTACGCGCGGCCTGACCGTCAGCGAAGCCGTCAAAAAAATGCGCGGCAAACCGGGTACCAAAATTACCCTGACCCTTTCACGCAAAAATGCCGACAAACCCATCGTCGTCAAC
>NZ_JBQCWY010000498.1:0-2248 GCF_051956955.1 Neisseria sp. P0021.S005
GTAGCAGGGTTGGCAGCGAAAGGCCGTCTGAAAACCAAATGTAATGAGGTTGGATAAAGCAAATAAAACAGAAGGGGGCTTTCTTTCAGACGGCCATGTTAAAATATCGCCATTATTGAAAAGGATTGAATGATGGAAGCAACCGTCTATCTTGAAGACAACGAATACATCGCTTTATGCGACCTGTTGAAATTGGCCGGTCTTGCCGAAAGCGGCGGACAGGCAAAAGCGTTTATCGCAGAAGGGCTGGTGTTGCGCAACGGCGAAACCGAAATACGTAAAACTGCCAAAATACGCGGCGGCGAAGTGATTGAGTTTGACGGTGCGCGCTTGGAAATCGCTGATGGATACGACCCTGAAGAATAAAGCCGAAGCCATCTTGGGCGAGCCGTTGTTAGACGAACCCGTCCTCCCCGAGTCATGGGAATGTTGCGGCAGCGAGTGCGGCGATGCCTGTATTCAGACAATGTATTGGGCGGAAAAAGCACGTTATGACGCGCAACGGCGGAAATTGAAAGAAGCAGGGTGGGTAGACGGCGAAGATGAGACAAAGGCCGTCTGAAAACGATTGGCTTGATGTAAATCGTGTTTTAAATAATGCTGCATTAAAGCCAATGCCGTCTGAAAGTTTCAGACAGCATTGGCTTTTTTAAAGTTTAAATTAAGATTTTGTTACCTCGGAAGTGGTTGCATTTTCAGGTGTGCCAGGTGCAGCATCGGCAGGAGCCTGATAATCTGTATTTTGCGATGAAGAGGGCTCAGCATTGTCATGTTTATGATGCTTATCATGTTTACCAAAGTGTCGTTTGTCTTGATCGTCATCTTGTGCTACTGCCAATACTTTGCCGTTTTGAGCATCAACCAAAGCTTCGTATTCAACGCCGTCTTTCAAGATTTCTACTTTGTAACGGCCGCCCAAATGTTGTTTGTATTTGTAATCGACATCTTTAACGACGCCGCCCACTTCTGCTACCGCTGCTGCGGCTGCTTGCTGGCCGGAAACCTTTGCAAACATACCTTCTTTGAAAGCCATGGTACCTGCCGCACCGGCAACGCCCAAACTTGAAGCAATAATACCGGCAATGATGAGTTTTTTTGAAATAAAAGCGTTAATGCGTTTCATGATTTTCTTTCCTACTGTGTTGTTGAACGATGAATGCATTCTATGCCTCAACAATTAGCTGAACATGAGCAAAACGCTAAGATGTGTAATGGGTTGCAATACTAAAATTAACACTTTAATAATGGAGATCGAAGCCGCGTTTTCAGACGGCCTTGCTGATATGTTGTGATGGCATATTTGGCGCAGATTGTGGTTTGCGTGTGAAAACAAAAAAAGCGTGATGAAAAAAAGGGCATGTGTGAGACATGCCCCCGGATTAAATGGTAAATGCGATGGTGAGAAACCAAATGACAGAATAAGATTTGCGGTTGGTCAACTTATCTCATTCCGCCTTGTTTTACAATCACTCAGGCGATGTTTCGCCTGCAAGATTTTCTATTTCTTCGCGATGCGCGTCAAACCATGAGCCGACCACTTGATTGACTTCGTCCATACCTTGTTTTTTCAGGCTGGAGAACAGTTGAACGCTAATTTTTTGACGTTCGGTGTAGGGTTTGAGTGATTTTTTTACCGCCGCCAAAGTTTTAATCTGGTCGTTTTTAGACAGCTTGTCTGCTTTTGACAGCAGGATATGCACAGGACGGCCGGTGATGTGGAAAAAGTCCAGCATTTGGATGTCTAAAGCTTTGAGCGGATGGCGCGAGTCCATAATCAAAATCAGGCCGATCAGTTGGCGGCGTTGTTGCAGGTAGTCGCCCAAGAGTTTGACCCAGTGCGCACGGATGGCCTCCGGTACTTGCGCGTAGCCGTAGCCGGGCAAGTCGACCATGAAATTGCCGTTTTCCAGTTCAAAGAAATTGATGTGTTGGGTGCGGCCCGGTGTTTTGGAAACGTAGGCAAGGCGCACATGATTGGTTAAAGTATTGATGGCGCTGGATTTGCCGGCATTGCTTCGGCCGACAAAGGCAATCTCGGCTGGCGTGTCGGGCAGGTCTTTCAGATGGTTGACCGTTGTAAAGAATTTGGCGTTTTGAAAAAGGTTCATCAGGATTTCCTTACATGGAAACAAAACTGCAACATCATAATTTGTATCGGGCATTTATGTTGCAGCAGTTTGGTAATTTGAGTAGTAATTTAATGTAAACTTGGTATAGAATAGCACGTTTATAGAATTATCGGTTTTAA
>NZ_JBQCWY010000499.1:0-2246 GCF_051956955.1 Neisseria sp. P0021.S005
ACAGCATTTACATTCATTATGAACAAAGAAATAGTCGGTATTTTCTTTATACCGATGGGCATCATCAGCATGTGTATGGCCGCATTGTGGCAGATGTATGTGATGATGACCGAAACTTATACGCTCAACCGTTTCAAAGATAAAGAATTGGTTTGGCGCGTGGCATTGTTGTTTATCAGTTTCAGCCTTGCCGTTTATCTGCTCTGCCCGAATTCGCGTAAAAAAGGCATTGTCTTTTTTATTCTCGGAGGAGGAGGCGCAACCATGTATCTGCTGGCGCGGATGTGGTTGCCTTTCAGTAAATAGTAGGGCCGTCTGAAAATATGGGATTGGCCGCAGGGCGATTCCTAAAACCCACTCACCTTAAGGAGAAATCCATGAATTTACACGAGTATCAGGCTAAAGAACTGCTGGCTAGCTACGGTTTGCCCGTACAAGGCGGTATTTTGGCACACAACGGCGAAGAAGCCGCTGCAGCTTACGACAAATTGGGCGGTAAATTCGCTGTTGTCAAAGCACAAGTACACGCCGGCGGCCGCGGTAAAGCGGGTGGCGTAAAAGTCGTTAAAAGCCGCGAAGAAGCTAAAGAAGTGGCTGAAAGCCTGATTGGCACCAACTTGGTAACTTACCAAACCGATGCCAACGGCCAACCTGTCAACAGCGTTTTGGTTTGCGAAGACATGTATCCGGTTCAAACCGAGCTGTACTTGGGCGCAGTGGTTGACCGTTCTACCCGCCGCGTTACATTCATGGCCTCTACCGAAGGTGGCGTGGAAATCGAAAAAGTTGCTGCCGAAACTCCAGAAAAAATCTTCAAAGTAACCGTTGATCCGCTGGTTGGCCTGCAACCTTGCCAAGCTCGCGAAGTTGCGTTCCAACTGGGCTTGAAAGACAAACAAATCAACGAGTTCGTCAAACTGATGACCGGCGCGTACAAAGCGTTTATCGAAAACGACTTCGCCCTGTTTGAAGTAAACCCATTGGCAGTTCGCGAAAATGGCGCGCTGGCTTGCGTAGATGGCAAAATCGGTATCGACAGCAACGCGCTCTACCGCCTGCCAAAAATCGCTGAATTGCGCGACAAATCTCAAGAAAACGAACGTGAGCTGAAAGCTTCTGAATTCGACCTGAACTATGTTGCCCTGGAAGGTAACATCGGCTGTATGGTTAACGGTGCCGGTTTGGCGATGGCCACTATGGACATCATCAAACTCAAAGGCGGCCAACCTGCCAACTTCTTGGACGTTGGCGGCGGTGCAACCAAAGACCGCGTGGTTGAAGCGTTCAAACTGATTCTGGAAGACAAATCCGTTAAAGGCGTATTGATCAACATCTTCGGCGGTATCGTACGTTGCGACATGATTGCGGAAGCCATCGTGGCAGCCGTTAAAGAAATCAACGTCAACGTTCCTGTCGTTGTTCGTTTGGAAGGTAACAATGCCGAACTCGGCGCGAAAATCCTGAACGAATCAGGTCTGAAACTGACTTCTGCAGACGGCCTGAATGACGCAGCCGAAAAAATTGTTGCAGCCGTAAACGCCTAAGGAGAAAAGAATGAGCGTATTGATTAATAAAGACACCAAAGTATTGGTTCAAGGTTTCACCGGTAAAAACGGTACTTTCCACTCCGAACAAGCTCTGGCTTACGGCACTAAAGTTGTCGGCGGCGTTACCCCGGGCAAAGGCGGTCAAACCCACCTGAACCTGCCCGTGTTTAACACCATGAAAGAAGCCGTTAAAGAAACCGGCGCAGACGCATCTGTAATTTACGTTCCAGCTCCGTTTGTATTGGACTCTATCGTTGAAGCCGTTGATTCAGGCGTAGGCTTGGTCGTTGTGATTACCGAAGGCGTGCCTACTTTGGACATGCTCAAAGCCAAACGTTACTTGGAAACCAACGGCAACGGTACCCGCTTGGTCGGCCCTAACTGCCCTGGTGTGATTACTCCGGGTGAGTGCAAAATCGGTATTATGCCGGGCCACATCCACACTCCGGGCCGCATCGGTATTATTTCCCGTTCCGGTACATTGACTTACGAAGCTGTAGCACAAACCACCAAACTGGGCTTGGGTCAATCAACCTGTATTGGTATCGGCGGCGACCCGATTCCTGGTATGAACCAAATCGACGCACTGAAACTCTTCCAAGAAGACCCAGATACCGACGCCATCATCATGATCGGTGAAATCGGCGGTACTGCGGAAGAAGAAGCAGCCGAATACATCCAATCCAACGTAACCAAACC
>NZ_JBQCWY010000500.1:0-2244 GCF_051956955.1 Neisseria sp. P0021.S005
TTGAAACATTTCAGACGGCCTTGGATGAATTGGGCATCGATAAGATTGACGGTGCGCTTTTTGATTTGGGGATTTCGTCGCCGCAAATTGACGATGGCAGCCGCGGATTCAGTTTCCGCTTTGATGCACCGTTGGATATGCGGATGGATCCGACTCGCGGGATGTCTGCGGCGGAATGGATTGCAACCGCATCCGAACAGGATTTACACGAGGTCATTAAGAATTATGGTGAAGAGCGGTTTAGTCGCCAGATTGCGCGCGCCATTGTTGCGCAACGGGAGGAAAGTCCCATCGATACAACCCGCAAGCTGGCGCAGCTTGTGGCGCAAAACGTCCGTACTCGTGAGCGCGGACAAGACCCTGCAACGCGCACCTTCCAAGCAGTTCGCATCTTTATTAACCGCGAGCTCGAAGAGGTAGAGGCAGTTTTACCGCAGGTTGCAGGCCGTCTGAAAGAGAGTGGGCGCTTGGCTGTCATTGCGTTCCATTCGCTGGAAGACAGAATTGTGAAGCAGTTTATTAAAAAATATTCGCAACATGCGCCATTGCCCCGTTGGGCAGTGGTTAAGGAAGCGGATTTACCTCAGCCGCCTTTGAAGGCTGTGGGCAAAGCAATCAAACCGGATTCGACAGAGACTGAAGCCAATCCGCGTGCGCGCAGTGCAGTTTTGCGTGTGGCGGAGCGAAGCAGTGGCGAATTTTCGGTTATTGAGTAGGGGATGGCGTCTAAACGCTGTCGTAAGAGATAGTCCTGTTGACAGGCCGTCTGAAAGTTTGAGATGGGTAAGTTGAATATTTTATTACTGGTTTTGGTGACGGTCTCAGCCTTTGCCGTAGTGTTTAAGCAAAACCAGTCCCGTTTGCATTTTATCGAGTTGGATAAGGCACAAAAACGGGAAATTCAGTTGGAACAGGATTACGCGCGCCTGAAATTGGAGCAAGCAAGATTGGCAAACCACAAGTTGATTAAAGTGGCGGCCGAAAAGCAACATCTGCTTCCTCCGGGTGCGCATAATACGGCTATGCTGGAACGCAAAAAATAAGAATACAGAGCCTTGCATTGGTGCAAGATTTACGGGATTTGATGGCTCACTGAGCAGCTAAGTCATGAGAAGTTCAACATGTTAATTAAGAACGAATATAAACCTCAAATGCTGTCTGGAACAACAAAAACGAAAAAGCCGCTGACAAGTAACGGGCGAATCGGTTTGGTGCTGGGCGCTGTTGCGCTGGCATTTACCGGTCTGTTGGTACGCGGGGTTTATCTGCAAACCAGTCAGCATGAATTTTTGAAAAATCAGGGCGACCAACGTTTTGTGCGTACGCTTCCGCTGCCGGCATCACGCGGTATGATTACCGACCGCAATGGTGCTACATTGGCTTTGAGTGCGCCTACCGAATCATTGTATGCCATGCCTTCCGGTATGGAGGAAATGCCGACTGACGAGCAGTTGGAAAAATTGTCGGCCATTGCTGATGTGCCTGTTGAAGTTTTGAAAAATAAATTGTCTAAAAAAGACAAAGGCTTTATCTACTTGAAACGTCAACTCAGCTACGAGAAAGCAGAAGAAATCAAAGCATTGGGCATTAAAGGCATTGCATTCCAAAAAGAATTGAAACGCCATTACCCGATGGGCAATCTGTTTGCGCATGTTATCGGTTTTACCAATATCGACGGCAAAGGTCAGGAGGGCTTGGAGCTTTCTCGTGAAGACAGCCTGCGCGGTGAAGATGGCGCGAAAGTCGTATTGCGCGACAACAAAGGCAACATCGTAGACAGCCTCGACTCTCCGCGCAACAGCGTGCCTAAAAACGGCCAAGACATGATTTTGTCTTTGGATCAGCGTATTCAAACGCTGGCTTATGACGAGTTAAACAAAGCGGTGGCTTATCACAAAGCCAAAGCAGGTACTGTTGTGGTATTGGATGCGCAAACCGGCGAAATTTTGGCTTTGGTCAACAGCCCGGCTTACGATCCGAATCAACCGGGTCAAGCCAATAGCGAACAGCGCCGCAACCGCGCTGTAACCGACATGATTGAACCAGGTTCTGCCATGAAGCCGTTTACCATTGCTAAAGCATTGGATTCAGGCAAAGTGGATGCGACCGACACATTTAATACCCTGCCTTACAAAATCGGTCCGGCTACCGTACAAGATACCCACGTTTATCCTACTTTGGATGTGCGCGGCATTATGCAAAAATCTTCCAACGTCGGTACCAGTAAACTTTCTGCCATGTTTA
>NZ_JBQCWY010000501.1:0-2241 GCF_051956955.1 Neisseria sp. P0021.S005
GATGTCGCCCGTGAGGCTGATCCTGTAGTTGGCGTCAAATGAGATGTTGAAGTTGAGCAGCCAATAGTTGCCCGATATGAAAAAGCTGCCCTCCCTTTTTCTCTCAAGCGATGGCTGCAGATAACGCCACAAATAATCAAGCAAAAATAGATTTAGTCAAAAAGGTTTACCTGACCAAAGTGGATTTAGGCTCTGAACACAATCGTGTTACCACGCCTGAACTACAAAAAATTATCCGACAATTCAATAAATTCGACACAAATATCCGTAAGCAACCCGATATGGAGATGGGATGTGACATGCCGATACATTACTACTTGGGTTTTGGTCAGGATCATCCTGACAACTTCCATAAAACTTTGCAAGTCAAGGTCACTTCTCCCCATACCGTCCGGGCAACATTTAAACAATTTGACGGCCATAGGGTCGGTGCAGATTTCACGTTGAAATGTACAGAAAACCGTTGTTTGATAGATGATTTTAAGATGATTGGCGATCAAACCGGCATCAAAACCGATTACAAACTTGTTTTGCGCAAACAAAAATGTGAGTGAGCCGACAAAACAAAAGGGCTGCCCAAACAAATGGAGCAGCCCTTTGATTTTGAAATCAAGGTCGTGAAGGATGCGGATTTAAGCGGACAGGCGGCAAATTAGGTTTTCCGTATTGGGAAACGGCTTGTCTGTCTGAAGCCACTTTTCCTGACTGCATGACGCCGCTATCGTTGCGTATTGGATGTGCGGCATACTCGTCTTGATTTAATTGTGAAACTTCTTCATTGACTTCATGCTCTGCCACAAGTTCATACTCATTATCGTATGCCTTACTCTTGCCAAGCCGAACTTCCCCTCCCGCCATAGCGGATACGGAAAACGCGGATAACATGATGATTATGCCGATTTTTCTCTGCATAATATTCTCCTTTTCTCAAATATTGCTTCTTTATCATTTCTTTAATTCATGCCATAAAAGCAAGTTCAAACAAAACCAGTTTATCTGATTCCATTTATAGAGGCTATTTAAACACAAAACCTGCATCAATACATATCCGTTATTAGAAGTTTATTTTCCATATAAACAAGGCCGTCTGAAAAAATCCTAAAAACCGAGTACAATCCGCCGCATGAAAAAACGTACCAATCCCCTACCCCTTTTAAACGGTGTCAAACCCAGCTACTTGGTTTTACCGCATGAAAAGCAGTTTTACGGCTTGCCGCTGCTGCATTTTTTATGCGCTCATTTTCCCTTTGTCGGCGAAGAAAACTGGCGGCGGCGGCTGAACAGCGGTTTTGTGGTGGGTGCGGATGGCGTGCCGTTTGATGAAAATACCTTGTTCGAACCCGGCAAGACGATGTTTTATTACCGTGAAACCAGCCGTGAGAGCGAGCCGCGTATTCCGTTTGAAGAAAAGATTTTGCATATTGACGAGCATTTGATTGTAGTGGACAAACCGCATTTTCTGCCCGTCATCCCCAGCGGCAGGTTTTTGCGGGAAACCTTGCTCACGCGCCTGCGTCTGCGGCCGGAATTGCAGCATTTGAATGTTGAAGACATTACGCCGATTCATCGCTTGGACAAAGATACGGCAGGCGTTATGCTGCTTTCGCTCAACCCTGCCACGCGTCGTGGTTATCAGACCATGTTCCAAGAAAAAACCGTCCGAAAAACCTATGAAGCGGTGGCGCCGACGCGGACGGATTTGGACTATCCGCTGGATATTTCGTCACGAATGGAACGCGGCGAAAAATTCTTTCTCACGCGGGAAACGGAAGGCGAACCCAATGCCCACACGACCATCGAGCTTATCGAAAACCGCGGTGCATTCAGCCTCTACCGCCTCACGCCGCATACAGGAAAGAAACACCAGCTGCGCGTGCATATGATGAGTTTGAATATGCCGCTGATGAACGATGCGCTTTACCCTACCCCATTGGCGGCCGGTGATGAAGACTACGACAAACCTTTAAAACTTCTGGCTAAAAAAATAGAGTTTACCGATCCTGTCAGCGGAGAAATCCGCGTATTTGAAAGCAGCTTTACGCTTTAAATTATCCAATCCAATGAAAAAGGCCGTCTGAAATTTTTCAGACGGCCTTTTTGTCACAGAATCATTCGATTAGTGATGAATGCAGCTGCACTCTTTGTTCATATCAATCACCATACGGCCGGTAATTTTACCTTCGCGCATTTCTTGGAAGATGGCAGGCGCTTCATCCAAAGCACGCAATTCGACTTTAGGCA
>NZ_JBQCWY010000502.1:0-2240 GCF_051956955.1 Neisseria sp. P0021.S005
TGGCTGTTGGAGGCTGGGTTGCCGAAAATATCGGACAGGTAGGGAATCATTTTTTCGGCAACGCGGCGGTCAACGGGAGTGGTGGCGGCGTAGTCGAGGTATACGGGGGTTTTGACGGTCATGGTTTGCTCTTTCGTTTGGTCATCTGCCTGCGGTCTTTGCCGCAAGTCGGTTTAATGAATGTGTGTAAAAGTAACGACATGACTGCTGTCGCTGCAGTTTTTTTGTTCAATGATGCTTTGCAGCGTAACGCTGCTGAGGTAATCATTGATGGTTTTGTTTAAGTTTTCCCAAAGGTCATGGGTCAGACAGGGGGCACCGTGGTGGCAGTTTGCTTTGCTGCCGCATTGTGTGGCATCCAGTCGGTCTTCGGCTGCGGAGATGATTTGTGCAATATTGATTTGCTCGGCGGGTGCGGCAAGGATATAGCCTCCGCCTGGGCCGCGTAGGCTTTCAACCAATCCGGCACGGCGCAGCTTGCTGAATAATTGTTCGAGGTAGGACAGCGATATGCTTTGTCGTTCGCTGATGGCACTGAGTTTGACAGCGCCGGTTTGCGCGTTCATCGCCAAATCTATCATGGCGGTTACTGCAAATCGCCCTTTGGTAGTCAGTCTCATGGTGTGGTTGCCTGTGTGGGGCGTTTTTATTAGTAGGGGAATTGTCTAATATCTGAGTGTTTCAGTCAAGTATGTGGCGGTTCGGTTTGATTGTTTGTTTAAATGGTGGCATGGGCTGATTTTTAAATCGGAAAATATTTTCCTTATTTTTCTGTAATTTGGACTTAAGGCCGTCTGAAAAAAGGCTATCAACCCTACAAATATCAGGGTTAAAATGTTTTGATTTAATATTGATACTGATATAGATTATCAAAATTATTCTTAAAATTTAGTTGTTTTGATGGAGTAAAATAATGAGGTGTTTGAAATGTTCAGACGGCCTTGACCATCCATCTTTACCTTAACAGAGGCAATCGACAATGAAATGTAATTTAAGCAAAATAACCTGTATCGAAGACTTGCGCCTTGTTGCCAAACGTAAAATGCCGCGTATGTTTTATGACTATATTGACTCAGGCTCTTGGACGGAAACCACTTATCGTGAAAACACTTCGGATTTTAAAGACATCCGTTTCCGCCAAAAGGTATTGGTTAATATGGAGGGGCGCAGTCTCGAAACCAAAATGATTGGGCAGGATGTGAAAATGCCGGTAGCGATTGCGCCAACAGGTTTCACGGGTATGGCGCACGCCGACGGTGAAATTTTGGCGGCGCGTGCGGCGGAAAAATTTGGTATTCCGTTTACGCTGTCGACCATGTCCATTTGTTCGATTGAGGATGTGGCTGAAAACACCAGCGCGCCGTTTTGGTTTCAGCTTTATGTGATGCGCGACCGCGAGTTTATGGAAAACCTGATTAAGCGTGCGAAGGATGCCAAATGTTCGGCTTTGGTATTGACCGCTGATTTGCAGGTCTTGGGTCAACGCCACAAAGACATCAAAAACGGCCTGTCCGCGCCGCCGAAACCAACCATTGCCAATTTAATCAATTTGGCGACCAAACCGGAATGGTGTATGAAAATGCTGAACACGGAACGTCGCACCTTCCGCAATATTGTCGGTCATGCGAAAAACGTGGGCGATTTGTCTTCGCTGTCTTCGTGGACTTCCGAACAATTCGACCCGCGCCTGAGCTGGGATGATGTGGCGCGCATTAAAGATTTGTGGGGCGGCAAGCTGATTATCAAAGGCATTATGGAGCCTGAAGATGCGGAAAAGGCAGCGAAAAGCGGCGCGGACGCATTGGTCGTTTCCAATCATGGTGGCCGTCAGCTTGACGATACCGTGTCCGCCATTAAAGCTTTGCCTGATGTGGTCAGCGCAGTTGGCAGCGATATCGAGGTTTGGATGGACAGTGGTATCCGCAGCGGTCAGGATATTTTGAAGGCTTGGGCTTTGGGTGCGAAAGGTACGATGATTGGTCGGGCGTTTCTGTATGGTTTGGGTGCGTATGGTGAAGAAGGCGTAACCCGTGCGCTGGAAATCCTGTATAAAGAAATGGATATTTCCATGGCATTTACTGGTTATCGCAATATTCAAGATGTGGATTCCAGCATTTTGCGTTCTACGCGTTGGGCTCAAGATGAATTTTAATTTTTAAACATAAGAAAAGGCCGTCTGAAAATCTGTTTTCAGACGGCCTTTTTATAGACGGCTATTTCTCGTTTTTGCGATACCATTC
>NZ_JBQCWY010000503.1:0-2239 GCF_051956955.1 Neisseria sp. P0021.S005
TTGAAACATTTCAGACGGCCTTGGATGAATTGGGCATCGATAAGATTGACGGTGCGCTTTTTGATTTGGGGATTTCGTCGCCGCAAATTGACGATGGCAGCCGCGGATTCAGTTTCCGCTTTGATGCGCCGTTGGATATGCGGATGGATCCGACTCGCGGGATGTCTGCGGCAGAATGGATTGCAACCGCATCCGAACAGGATTTACACGAGGTAATTAAGAATTATGGTGAAGAGCGGTTTAGTCGCCAGATTGCGCGCGCCATTGTTGCGCAACGCGAGGAGAGTCCCATCGATACAACCCGCAAGCTGGCGCAGCTTGTGGCGCAAAACGTCCGTACTCGTGAGCGCGGACAAGACCCTGCTACGCGCACCTTCCAAGCAGTTCGCATCTTTATTAACCGCGAGCTCGAAGAGGTAGAGGCAGTTTTGCCGCAGGTTGCAGGCCGTCTGAAAGAGGGTGGACGCTTGGCCGTCATTGCGTTCCATTCGCTGGAAGACAGAATTGTGAAGCAGTTTATTAAAAAATATTCGCAACATGCGCCTTTGCCCCGTTGGGCGGTGGTCAAGGAAGCGGATTTGCCTCAACCGCCTTTGAAGGCTGTGGGCAAAGCAATCAAACCGGGTTCGACAGAGACTGAAACCAATCCGCGTGCGCGCAGTGCAGTTTTGCGTGTGGCGGAGCGCAGCAGCGGCGAATTTTCGGTTGTTGACTAGGGAAAGCGTTTCGGCATTGTCGCAAGGGATGTTTCTGTTGACAGGCCGTCTGAAAGTTTGAAATGGGTAAGTTGAATATTTTATTACTGGTTTTGGTGACGGTTTCTGCCTTTGCCGTAGTGTTTAAGCAAAACCAGTCGCGCTTGCACTTTATCGAGTTGGATAAGGCGCAAAAGCGGGAAATTCAGTTGGAACAGGATTACGCGCGCTTGAAACTGGAGCAAGCAAGATTGGCAAACCACAAACTGATTAAAGTGGCGGCCGAAAAGCAACATCTGCTTCCGCCGGGTGCGCATAATACGGCTATGCTGGAACGCAAAAAATAAGAATATAGCCTTGTTTTCAAGGTGTTTACGGGAATTAATAGCTCACTGAGCAGCTAAGTCATGAGAAGTCCAACATGTTAATTAAGAACGAATATAAACCTCAAATGCTGTCTGGAACCACAAAAACAAAAAAACCGCTGACAAGTAACGGACGTATTGGTTTGGTGCTGGGTGCCGTTGCGCTGGCATTTACCGGTCTGTTGGTGCGCGGGGTTTATCTGCAAACCAGTCAGCATGAGTTTTTGAAAAATCAGGGCGACCAACGTTTTGTGCGCACACTTCCGCTGCCTGCATCACGCGGTATGATTACCGACCGCAATGGTGCTACATTGGCGTTGAGTGCGCCTACCGAATCATTGTATGCCATGCCTTCCGGCATGGAGGAAATGCCGACTGACGAGCAGTTAGAAAAACTGTCGGCCATTGCCGATGTGCCTGTTGAAGTTTTGAAAAATAAATTGTCTAAAAAAGACAAAGGCTTTATCTATCTGAAACGTCAACTCAGCTACGAGAAAGCAGAAGAAATCAAAGCATTGGGCATTAAAGGTATCGCATTCCAAAAAGAATTGAAACGCCATTACCCGATGGGCAATCTGTTTGCGCATGTTATCGGTTTTACCAATATCGACGGCAAAGGTCAAGAGGGCTTGGAGCTTTCCCGTGAAGACAGTCTGCGCGGTGAAGATGGTGCGAAAGTCGTATTGCGTGACAACAAAGGTAATATCGTTGACAGCCTCGACTCTCCACGCAACAGCGTGCCTAAAAATGGCCAAGACATGATTTTGTCTTTGGATCAGCGTATTCAAACGCTGGCTTATGACGAGTTGAACAAGGCTGTGGCTTATCACAAAGCCAAAGCGGGTACGGTTGTGGTATTGGATGCGCAAACCGGCGAAATTTTGGCTTTGGTCAACAGCCCTGCTTACGATCCGAATCAACCGGGTCAAGCCAATAGCGAACAGCGCCGTAACCGCGCCGTAACCGATATGATTGAACCCGGTTCTGCAATGAAACCGTTTACCATTGCCAAAGCATTGGATTCCGGTAAAGTGGATGCAACCGATACGTTCAATACCCTGCCTTACAAAATCGGTCCGGCTACCGTACAAGATACCCACGTTTATCCTACTTTGGATGTGCGCGGCATTATGCAAAAATCTTCCAACGTCGGTACCAGTAAACTTTCTGCCATGTTTA
>NZ_JBQCWY010000504.1:0-2236 GCF_051956955.1 Neisseria sp. P0021.S005
ATTTGGTTTTGAACCGCGTACAGGAAGCGGTTGTGGTGATTGATGCGACCCAACGCGTGTGGCTGTTTAACAAACAGGCAAAAATCTATTTCCCCAGCCTGATTATCGATCAGCAGGAAATCGTGTTCGGCGAACTGGTGGCTCGCTGGCAGCGTCAACCCGACAAACCTTTTGAAACCGATATCCATATTTTCCAACACGCCATGCACGTCCGAGCCGTTCCGCTGATTCAGGAGCAAACCGAGCTGCTGATGTTGTACGTCCGCTCATTGCGTGAAGTGGCTGCGGAGGCCATGTCCACCAAGCTGACTTCGCTCGGACAGTTGACTGCCAACCTCGCCCACGAAATCCGCAACCCGATGTCCGCCATCCGTCATGCCAGCGATTTGTTGCAGGAAGGCGATGAGGCAGATCCGCTCAAGGCCAAGCTCTACAACATCATCGACAGCAATATCCAACGTATCGACAAGATGTTGGAAGACGTATCCCTGCTTAACAAACGAGACAACATCAGCCGCCAGCCGATTAATCTGATGAAATTCTGGTTAGAGTTCAAGCAGGAATTTACCTTGAATAATCCCGATGCCATCGGTTGTCTGCGTATGAATATGGACGGCAACAATCTGACCGTATTGGTTGACCCCATGCATTTGCAGCAAGTGATGTGGAACTTGTGCAACAACGCTTGGAGACACAGCCGTCAGGACGAAAACGCCATTACCGTCCTTATCCGTTCAAGCGGCAGGATGCATATTTCCATCGTCGTGGCGGACAACGGCAAAGGCGTGCCGCCCGATGTACGAAATCATTTGTTCGAGCCGTTTTACACCACCGAAAAACAAGGCACCGGCTTGGGGCTTTACGTCGCACGCGAGTTGGCACACGCCAATATGGGGCAGCTGCATTATCACCCTGAAATGAACGGGTTTGAATTGATTTTACCGAAGGAGCAAGCGCAGGATGAATAAATTGCAAGAGCCGGTTTTGGTTGTCGATGACGAGGCAGACATCCGCGACCTGATGGAAATGACCCTGATGAAAATGGGTCTGCACGTCGATACTGCGGCTGGTGTTGAAGAGGCTAAAGACAAGCTGGACAACAACGATTATTCGCTGGTGTTGACCGATATGCGTATGCCTGACGGCTCCGGCCTCGAGGTTGTCCAATACATCGATGAACTGATGCTCGATACGCCCGTCGCCGTGATTACGGCTTTCGGCAATGCCGACCAAGCTGTTGAAGCCTTGAAAGCAGGGGCGTTTGATTATCTGCAAAAACCGATTACGCTGTCGCAGTTGCGTTCATTGGTTAAATCGGCAGTGTCGGTTTCAGACAATACTGCCGAACCCACGCCGTCTGAAAAAGTCAAATCGCAGCCTGCGCCTGTTTCTGCCGCCCTGTATAAACCCGAACCTCAGCCGGCTAAGCCTGTCGTTACGCCTCCTAAGAGCGTACAGAGTGAATTTAACCGGCCTTTGACTGTTCCGGAAGGGCTCAATTCCTTAAAAGAGCGTTTTTCGGCCGGCAGCATCAATCCTGCTTTGCAACAAGACGCACCTGTATTGGAAGGCGAGGACGATATGCCGCGCCTGTTGGGTACTTCGCCGCAAATGGTCGAAGTACGCCACCTGATTCGCAGATTGGCCCGCAGCCTTGTTCCTGTTTATATCTCCGGTGAATCCGGTACGGGTAAAGAGCAGGCGGCGCGCACGATTCACGAGCTGTCCGACCGCGCCGACAAACCATTTATTGCCGTCAACTGCGGTGCCATTCCTGAAAACCTGATGGAAAGCGAATTTTTCGGCTACAAAAAAGGCAGCTTTACCGGTGCGGATCAAGACCGTTTAGGTTTTTTCCAACACGCTGACGGCGGCACTTTGTTCCTTGATGAAGTTGCCGATTTGCCACTTGCCATGCAGGTCAAACTCCTGCGCGCCATTCAAGAAAAAGCCGTGCGTCGTATCGGCGATGCGCGGGAAACCTTTGTGGATGTGCGCATTATTTGTGCGACCCATAAAAACCTCGAAGCTTTGGTTGAAAGCGGCGCATTCCGTCAGGACTTGTATTACCGCCTCAACGTAGTCTCTCTGCATATGCCGCCTTTACGCGAAATGCGCGAAGACTTGGGCGCGCTGATTCTGTATCTGCTGTATAAACACCGTCACGGCAATCAAACCTACAAACTCAGCCCGAAAGCCCAAGAAGCCCTGTTGCATTACAGCTATCCCGGCAACT
>NZ_JBQCWY010000505.1:0-2233 GCF_051956955.1 Neisseria sp. P0021.S005
ATTTGGTTTTGAACCGCGTACAGGAAGCGGTTGTGGTGATTGATGCGACCCAACGCGTGTGGCTGTTTAACAAACAGGCAAAAATCTATTTCCCCAGCCTGATTATCGATCAGCAGGAAATCGTGTTTGGCGAGCTAGTCGCACGCTGGCAACGTCAACCCGACAAACCTTTTGAAACCGATATCCATATTTTCCAACACGCCATGCACGTCCGTGCCGTTCCGCTGATTCAGGAGCAGACCGAGCTGCTGATGTTGTACGTCCGTTCATTGCGTGAAGTGGCTGCGGAGGCCATGTCCACCAAGCTGACTTCGCTTGGACAGTTGACTGCCAACCTTGCCCACGAAATCCGCAACCCGATGTCCGCCATCCGTCATGCCAGCGATTTGTTGCAAGAGGGTGATGAGGCAGATCCGCTCAAGGCCAAGCTCTACAACATCATCGACAGCAATATCCAACGCATCGACAAGATGTTGGAAGATGTATCCCTGCTTAACAAACGAGACAACATCAGCCGCCAGCCGATTAATCTGATGAAATTCTGGTTGGAGTTCAAGCAGGAATTTACCTTGAACAATCCCGATGCCATCGGCTGTCTGCGCATGAATATGGACGGCAACAACCTGACCGTATTGGTTGACTCCATGCATTTGCAGCAAGTGATGTGGAACTTGTGCAACAATGCGTGGCGACACAGCCGTCAGGACGACAACGCCATTACCGTCCTTATCCGCTCTAGCGGCAGGATGCATATTTCCATCATAGTGGCGGACAACGGCAAAGGCGTGCCGCCGGATGTGCGAAACCATCTGTTCGAGCCGTTTTACACCACCGAAAAACAAGGCACTGGTTTGGGGCTTTACGTCGCACGCGAGTTGGCACACGCCAATATGGGACAGCTGCATTATCACCCTGAAATGAACGGGTTCGAACTGATTTTACCGAAGGAGCAAGCGCAGGATGAATAAATTGCAAGAGCCGGTTTTGGTTGTCGATGACGAGGCAGACATCCGCGATCTGATGGAAATGACCCTGATGAAAATGGGTCTGCGCGTCGATACGGCGGCTGGTGTTGAAGAAGCTAAAGATAAGCTGGACAACAACGATTATTCGCTGGTGTTGACCGATATGCGTATGCCCGACGGCTCCGGTCTTGAGGTGGTCCAATACATTGACGAGTTGATGCTCGACACGCCCGTCGCCGTGATTACGGCTTTCGGCAATGCCGACCAAGCCGTTGAAGCCTTGAAAGCAGGCGCGTTTGACTATCTGCAAAAACCGATTACGCTGTCGCAGTTGCGTTCATTGGTTAAATCGGCCGTATCGGTTTCCGATAATACTGCCGAACCTACGCCGTCTGAAAAAGTCAAATCGCAGCCTGCGCCTATTTCTGCCGCCCTGTATAAACCCGAACCTCAGCCGGTCAAGCCTGTCGTTACGCCTCCTAAGAGCGTACAGAGCGAATTTAACCGGCCTTTGACTGTTCCGGAAGGGCTCAATTCCTTAAAAGAGCGGTTTTCAACCGGCAACATCAATCCTGCTTTGCAAGAAGAGCCTATCCTGAAAGGCGACGACGATATGCCGCGCCTGTTGGGTACTTCGCCGCAAATGGTCGAAGTACGCCACCTGATTCGCAGATTGGCCCGCAGCTTTGTTCCCGTTTATATCTCCGGCGAGTCCGGTACGGGTAAAGAGCAGGCGGCGCGCACGATTCACGAGCTGTCCGACCGCGCCGACAAACCGTTTATTGCCGTCAACTGCGGCGCGATTCCTGAAAACCTGATGGAAAGCGAATTCTTTGGCTACAAAAAAGGCAGCTTTACCGGCGCGGATCAAGACCGTCTCGGCTTTTTCCAACACGCTGACGGCGGCACTTTGTTCCTTGACGAAGTTGCCGATTTGCCGCTTGCCATGCAGGTCAAACTCCTACGCGCCATTCAAGAAAAAGCCGTGCGCCGTATCGGCGATGCGCGGGAAACCTTTGTGGACGTACGCATTATTTGTGCAACCCATAAAAACCTCGAAGCCTTGGTTGAAAGCGGCGCATTCCGCCAGGACTTGTATTACCGCCTCAACGTTGTCACCCTACACATGCCGCCTTTACGTGAAATGCGCGAAGACTTGGGCGCGCTGATTCTGTATCTGCTGTATAAACACCGTCACGGCAATCAAACCTACAAACTCAGCCCGAAAGCCCAAGAAGCCCTGTTGCATTACAGCTATCCCGGCAACT
>NZ_JBQCWY010000506.1:0-2233 GCF_051956955.1 Neisseria sp. P0021.S005
CGTCCGTTCCGTTACCCTGCCTGTTGCAATCGGTCGAAACTTAGCAGTATTGGTTGAAGCTGCAGTACGCAATTACATCCTTCAATTGCGTGGTAAAGACAGCACCAAAGAATTTCTCGAACGTCACCAAACACAACTCAAAGAAAACGAACAAAATCATGAAAATCGTCCTGATTAGCGGCTTATCCGGCTCGGGAAAGTCCGTAGCTCTTAAGCAGCTCGAAGATTTGGGCTATTACTGTGTCGATAATCTTCCCTTGGAAATGCTTCCATCATTGGTTTCACTCCATATCGAACGGGCCGATGAAACCAAACTCGGTGTCAGCGTTGATATCCGTTCCCGTATTAATATCCAAGAAGCGCAAGAGCAAATCCAATATTTGCGTGACGAAGGACATCAGGTTGAAGTCCTGTTTGTTGAAGCAGAAGAGGGTGTTTTGGTTCGCCGCTTCTCAGAAACCCGACGTGGACACCCTTTGTCTGGTCAAAACCTGACTTTGTTGGAAAGCCTGCAAAAAGAACGCGAGTGGCTCTTTCCGCTTAGAGACATCGCATATTGCATCGATACGTCCAAAATGAATGCTCAGCAGCTGCGTTATGCTGTGCAACAATGGCTCAATATTGAACGTGTCGGTTTGCTGGTCATTCTTGAATCCTTTGGTTTCAAATATGGCGCTCCCAATAATGCCGACTTTATGTTTGATATGCGCAGCCTGCCCAATCCGTATTACGATCCGGAATTACGCCCCTTTACTGGCATGGACAAACCTATTCAAGATTATTTGGGCCAGCAGCCGTTGGTTCAAGAAATGGTTGATGACATCGACCATTTTATTAGCCGCTGGTTGCCGCGCCTGCAACAAGAGAGCCGCAGTTATGTGACGATTGCCATCGGTTGTACCGGCGGTCAGCACCGCTCCGTTTATGTTGTGGAAAAACTGGCCGAGCGCCTCAAAGGCCGTTATGAACTCCTTGTCCGCCACCGTCAGGCTCAAAGCTTGGCAGGACGCTAACTTGCCGTTTCAGACGGCCTCAAAGGAAGAAACCATGAAAAAAATCAGTCTGACCGCATTATCCTTGCTTATCTTGACCGCCTGCGCGACAGAGCCTGTCACTGCTTACCGTTGGCATCGTACCGGCGCGAGCGAAGCTGAAGTTTCCCGCCAAATCAATACTTGCAAATCGCAAGTCCAAAATAGAAATACATACAAGACGTTCGAGCAATGTATGGATGAAGCAGGTTATTACAGCTATGAACATGGCAATCTCTAAATCCGGATTGACCGATTATCCAAATACCGAGGCCGTCTGAAAAAAAATGATTGTTCAGACGGCCTCAGATACGAATAGAAAGAACAAAAAGACATGGCTATCCAATGGTTTCCCGGCCACATGAACAAGGCAAAAAAAGCCATTGCCGAACGCATTAAAAGCGTTGATATGGTGATTGAGATGTTAGACGCGCGTATGCCTGCTTCCAGCGAAAACCCTTTGCTTGCCCAGTTGTCCAAAGGCAAGCCAAAACTCAAAATCTTAAACAAGCAAGATCTTGCCGATCCCGAGCGTACCAAAGTTTGGCTCGAACACTACAACAGCCGCCAAGATACCCGCGCCATTGCGCTTGATTCTTCCGAAACCGGCGCTCATGGCAAAATTACCCAAGCCTGCCGCGCCATGATTCCGCATCGCCAAGGTATCGAGAAGCCGCTACGTGTCCTGATTTGCGGCATTCCCAACGTCGGCAAATCCACCTTGATTAACGGCATGATCGGCAAAAAATCTGCCAAAACCGGTAACGAACCCGGTATTACCAAAGCCGAACAACGCCTTTTCCTTGCAGACGATTTCTGGCTTTACGATACCCCCGGTATGTTGTGGCCGAAAATTATCGTCGAAGAAGGCGGCTACAACCTTGCGGCCGGCGGTGCAGTCGGACGCAACGCACTGGACGAAGAAGAAGTAGCGCTTGAGCTTTTGGATTACCTCCGCCGCCATTATCTGGCCCTGTTGCAAGAGCGCTATCAAGCCGACAAAGATCCAAGCAGCCATTGGGACGATACTTCTTGGCTGGAGTGGATTGCCAAGAAACGCGGTGCGGTTTTGAGCGGCGGACGGGTCAACTACCAAAAGGCCGCTGAAAATATCCTGACTGATTTCCGCGAAGGCAAAATCGGCAGAATCACGCTGGAAACGCCAAACCAATGGGAGGCTTGGCTGAAAAAAGCCAGACAGA
>NZ_JBQCWY010000507.1:0-2228 GCF_051956955.1 Neisseria sp. P0021.S005
ACACTTCCTTGCCGAAATGACGGCTTGCCTCATTTTCCCGCTTGATGGCCACCGTTTTGCCGTTGATAAAGCCGTTTAACGCATAAGGCGTTTTCAATGCCTGCACCTGCTCCAGAATCTGGTTCATTTCCGAGCGGAGCAACGGCACATCGAGCTTGTCGATATGTTGGTTGGTTTTATCCAAATGCGCCTGCCAGTTGGCAATCAAATCTTCTTCGGCGGGGTGGCGCAACACTTCCTTTTCCCAGCTTTTGGTGGCCAGCAGGGCAATCAGTGCGTTTTCAAAATCAGCTTCTTTATTAAACATTCTTTTTCTCCGTAAGGGCGCTACCACAATTTTTCAGACGGCCTCAATCATGGGCAGGAACGCCCGCCCTACACCAACATGGCCGCTAACAGCCCTTTTTTGAGTTGGTTTAATTTTTCGACTTCCGCCGACTGTAAGGCAATAGTTTCGTCTAATTGGCGGAAGAAATTACCGATTTGGGTTTGTTCTTTGAGAGATGGCACAAAAAATTCCATTTGCGATAATGTATTTTTAGATATTTCTAAAAATGTCGAGCCAGACGCATTTTTTAAAGCATAGTCTTTAATTTTAAATCCCATGGTATAGAGAAAATAAACATCTAATTTTTCCCTGACAACAAAAGATTGAAATCCTTGATTTGTAGCTCCGTCTTTAGTAAGAATTGCCATATCGCCAATACTTGCTCTCGATGTAAAAAGTACCGTTCTATTTGCAGGGAGGATTTGGGCTGAACTTTTTTGTAATCCAAGTAGTGTAATTTTTTTTACACTCCCATTTGCATAGGCAGCTTCTCCAATTTCAGTAGGAGAGTACCAGTCAATATCACCATTCCAATATGCTGAATTCGTTGTATCAGGCGTACCTCCGCCAATAATTTCAACCTCTATACCCAATTTCCTACATTCCCACTCCCCCTCAAACCCTTTAAAGCGGATTTTTGGTATTTTTTCACCGTTTGCGGGAAACATTTTTGCCAGCATTGCCTTTTTAAGCTGACGGCTTTTTTCCAACACCGCACGGCTCTCGGCAATTTGGCTGTCTAAACGACGGAAAAACAAACCGAGGTGGGTTTGTTCGGGTTTGGACGGGAAATTAAATGTAATTGCTGTTAAACTGCGCCAATCTGCTCGTGGCATTTTAGTGCCAGACGTAATATTTGCAGTCTCTAAAAATTTTCTAGATTGCACTAATAAATAGGCAAAGAAATTTGAATATTCAGAACTTGTTTCTAACGCCCAAATTTCTCCACTTTTTACACCATCTTTCTCAGCAAACCACCATTTATTTAAATACGGTCGCAAACGACCAAAAAGAATATCTCCTTTCCGGAATAATGAAGTTGTTTGTGTTCTAACTGACGTATCGCCAACTAAAATACCTGAATTGCTAATAAGATTTTCTAATTCAACATCTAAATCATATAAACTTGAATCAACAAATTCATTTCTCACATTCAGAATTTCTCCCAACACCTTTTCTTCCCACGCCCCCGTAAACCCTTTAAACCGCAAACGTGGCTCTTGTTGTTTATCCATTTTCCCCCCTTAGCCTTTCAAAATCGCCTGCCATGCGGCAATGCCCTGCAAATCAAACTCGCTGCCGGTGAGTTCGTCCATCATTTGCGCCAGTGCGGCGGCGCTCTCTTGTTTACGCTCGCTAATGTGCTGATAGGTATCGGCATATTTGTCGCAAAGTGCGGTCAGTTTTTGGCTAAATTGCGCCAGCATGTTTTCAGGCAGCCTGCACATCGTCGCATTAAGCGGAACAAACCATTTTTGGCGGAGCAAATCGAGGGCTTCGGCATCATCCAGGGATTCAATGGTGGCTTTGGTTTTGCTGTGCAGCTCAGCACTGTCTGCTTTAATATCGTCTTTAATGTCTTTTTCTTCAGCTAATAAGTCTTGTGCCTTTAACAACTTACTTTCTAAGCTCGCTTCGGGAAATTCATAGCCATGCCGTAATGATTTTAAATAATTGTTCACATTATTTTTGCCATAAGTTCCATCTTTAGAAGCTTGAATATTTGTCCAATTAACTGCGCTATTTGATTCAATAAAAGCTAATTTTTCAGCCTTTTTAGCCTTGTTTGACAATAATTCTAGGTAATTTTCCAATGCGATTGTTTCTTCTGTTGTAACGCTTGCATAAATTACTTTGAAATAAGCAGCAATTTCTTTAGCAATAAATGCATCATTATCGT
>NZ_JBQCWY010000508.1:0-2214 GCF_051956955.1 Neisseria sp. P0021.S005
TTCCAAAACAGCCTTTTCGAATACTTGCAGCTGGTCTTGTTTCTCGCCCAGTTCAACATTCTCGAACGGTTCTAATTGGTGGTCTGCCATAAAGTCTCCTTATCGATTAAGTTTTAAATGATATGGTTTGGTATGACTTGATTTTACCTCTTTATGCTGTGTTAGCCTACATAAAATTACACATAAGCGATTTTTTTCGGCTTGTTTGATAATTTTTGTAAAAACAGCGTATAATCAGCCTATTTGTATAATACATCATGCCTTATTTCGCCCTGTTCGACGATGCGGTAAGCGGTCGTGCAAAACTCTATCAAAATCATGTGGAAAGCTGCCTTTTTCATCATAACGAACTGGCGTCGTTGGAAGATGTTTTGCAGGCAGGTTGGAAAAAAGGCCTGCATGCAGTGTTGTTTGCAGACTACGAATTCGGATTGCCACTGATGGATATTTCATCCGCGCGCAGTGGCAATTTGCGTTTGCACTGGTTTGCTGATTATGCAGAAATCGATACCGAAAGCTGGCTGGCTAATCATTCAGACGGCCTTGAGGCAGGCATCTCCACTCCCCGATTCTCTGTATCCGAAGCCGATTATCTCGAGCATATCCGTCAAATCCACGAAGCCATCCGCCGCGGCGATACTTATCAAATCAATTACACCGCACGCCTGCACCTGCAAACTTACGGCAATCCGATTCAGCTTTACCGCCGTTTGCGTCAGCCTGTGCCATATGCCGTGTTGTCTTGTCTGCCCGACGGGGCAGGGCAGGATGCGTGGACTTTGTGTTTTTCTCCCGAACTTTTCCTCAAAATCTATTCAGACGGCCTGATCACAACCGAGCCGATGAAAGGTACTGCGCCGATTCTTCACGATGGGAAAGATGAACGCCGCGCCGTTGAATTGCGAAACGACCCGAAAAACCGTGCCGAAAACGTGATGATTGTCGATTTGTTGCGCAACGACCTCGGCAAAATCGCGCAAACGGGCAAAGTACGTGTGCCTGAACCGTTTAAAGTTTCCCGTTTCGGCAGTGTTTGGCAGATGACCAGTGCCATCGAGGCGCAGGCGCTGCCTGATGTTTCGGTTTCTGATATTTTCCGTGCAGCCTTCCCGTGCGGCAGTATTACTGGTGCGCCCAAACGCATGAGTATGCAGATTATTGAGTCTCTTGAATCCGAACCGCGTGGTTTATACACAGGCAGCATCGGCTTTTTGCATCCGTGCGATACGGGTTTGGGGTTTGAAGGTGTGTTCAATGTCGTGATTCGCACATTATCTTTGAAGCCGGTTTCAGACGGCCTTTATCAAGGCGTTTATGGTGTGGGTTCGGGGATTGTGATTGATAGCGATCCTGAAGCTGAATATCGCGAGTGCGGTTGGAAGGCGCGTTTTCTGAATGAATTGCGGCCTGATTTCGGTATTTTTGAAACCATGCGTGCGGAAGACAAACAATGCCGTTTGCTCGATTTGCATTTAGGCCGTCTGAACAGCTCGGCACAAGCGCTCAACCTGCCTTGGTCTCAAAATGCGGCAGAGCAAATTCAACACTATATAGATGCGTTGCCAATTGGGTTATTTAGAGTCAAAGCTGCTTTGTTTTCAGACGGCCTTGCATTGAGCCATGCGGCTGTTTCCGAATTGGATGGGCAGCAATACGTCATCTTGAGTGAGCACACATTAAGCCAACGCGATTATCTGCGCCGTTTCAAAACCACACGCCGTGAAACTTTTGACCAAGCATGGAAAACGGCAGAAGGGCAGGGCGCATTTGACAGCTTGTTTTTCAATTCAGACGGCCTGTTGTTAGAGGGTGGAAGAAGCAATGTGTTCGTCAAATATCAAGGACAATGGCTCACGCCGTCTTTGGATTTGGATATTTTGAACGGAGTAATGCGCCAAGCGGTATTGAGGCAGCCGCAGCTATATTTAGGTGTGGATACAATCAAGGAAACCCACATAACGCGCGCGATGTTGGAAAATGCGGAAGAAATCCGTTTGAGTAACGCTTTAAGGGGCATGTTTGCGGTTTCGCTCCGTAAATAAATGGCAATAGTCAAATCATCGTGATTCAAATTGTCGTAAAGCGGCAATATCCGATAGAATACGTCATTTCAACAATGAGGCCGTCTGAAAGGGAAAACAATATGGCAAAAGCAAAAGTTGGATTGGGACGCGGTTTGGATTCGCTGATTTCCAATGCAGTGGACAGCAGTAG
>NZ_JBQCWY010000509.1:0-2213 GCF_051956955.1 Neisseria sp. P0021.S005
CTTTGTCCTGAGGTTTCAGGATTTCAGGTTCTTCGCTTTGTTTAGGCTGAGTCAGCTCTTTGAAAACGTTTTGGTTGCCTTGGTTCAAGAAGAACAAAATACCGGCAATAATACCTGTTGCCAGTATCAGGCCGAAAAAGAAACCGGCCAAGCCTTTGCCATATTGTGTAGATTTTTTCATGACTTACCTTGTAATAATGTGTTCAGACGGCCTGAAGGGAGACTGTCTGAGTTTGGATTCGATATTTTATCAATAACCGTTATGGACGGCAAAATCCTGATGCTTTGTTTACTCTAGTTTTACTTAAACATAAAGATTCAGGCCGTCTGAAAAGTTAAAGGGCGCGACGGAAGCCGATGGCTTTCATCACATGGGTTTTGCTGACTTCTTCGTCGCCTGCCAAATCAGCCAGCGTACGGGCAACGCGCATGATGCGGTGGAAGCTTCGAGCGGAAAGGGATAGTTTTTCGAGCATGGTTCCCAAGGCTTCTTGCGCTTCTTTTTGGATGCGGGCTTTACCATCGAGCTCGCTGACACTCAGTTCGGCATTGACTTTGCCTTGTCTGTTGTATTGGATTTTGCGTGCGGCGGTAACGCGTTCCAATACTGTGGCACTGGATTCGCCTGCTTCTTGTTGCATCAATTCGGCAGCGGAAAGGCTGGGTACTTCGATGGTTAAATCAATACGGTCGAGCAATGGCCCTGAAATTTTGTTGCGGTAGCGGGCAACGCTTTCAGGCGTGCAGCAGCAAGGTTTGGATGGATGACCAAGATAGCCGCAAGGGCAGGGGTTCATGGCGGCGACAAGTTGGAACTTGGCCGGATAAACTGCTTGGCGTGCGGCGCGGGAAATATGGATTTCGCCGTTTTCCAAAGGTTCGCGCAACACTTCTAATACTTTACGGTCAAACTCGGGCAATTCGTCTAAAAACAACACTCCGTGGTGCGCCAATGAAATTTCGCCCGGACGCGGGTCTGAACCGCCACCCACCATAGCAGCCGAGCTGGCACTGTGATGAGGGCTGCGGAAAGGACGGTTGCTGTCGAGTTGCTGTTGATGGTTGGGCAGGAGCGAACGCAAAGCCCATACTTCGACCAATTCGTCTTCGGTCAAAGGCGGAAGGATGCCGGGCAAACGTTGCGAAAGCATGGATTTGCCCGTACCCGGCGGGCCCATCATCAACAGGCTGTGTCCGCCTGCCGCTGCGATTTCTAAAGCAAGGCGAGCGGTATGCTGGCCTTTAACATCGGCTAAATCAGGTATTTTACTTTGTTCAGACGGCCTTTGCGTCAGCTTGCATTCAGTTTGTGTCAGCGGTTCGATACCGTTTAAATGTGCGGCCACTTCGCCTAAAGAACGCGCACCATAAACCGCGATACCGCGCATAACGGCAGCCTGTTCGGCATTTTCTTGCGGCAAGACGAACGAACGACCTGCCTGCATTCCCTGCCATGCCATGGCCAGCGCGCCGCGTACGGGACGCAGCAGCCCGGACAGCGCCAATTCTCCGGCAAACTCATATTGCGCGAGCTTTTCAGGATTAATTTGTCCCGATGCGGCAAGAATGCCCAAGGCAATCGGTAAATCGAAACGGCCGGATTCTTTGGGGAGGTCGGCCGGTGCGAGGTTGACGGTAATTTTCTTGGCGGGGAAGTCGAAACCGCTTTGGATGATGGCGGCACGCACACGGTCGCGGCTTTCTTTGACTTCAGTATCGGGCAAGCCGACGATATTGAAATGTGGCAAGCCGTTGGCAAGGTGGGCTTCCACTTCGACCAACGGCGCATTCATGCCGCTTAAGGCGCGGCTGTAAACCAAAGCAAGCGACATGTTTCAGACGGCCTTATTCGGCAGCTTCAGTTTGTTGTTTGATTTCGGCAACAGCTTCTTCCGCAGCAGCTTCGGCCGCTTTCAAAGCAGCTTCTTCAGGCTCTTGAGCGGCTTCGAGTTTGACCAAACGGGCTTCCAATTCGGCCAGTTTGGTACGGGTTTTAATCAAAACCTGTTGTTGGATGTCGAATTCTTCGCGGGTCACCAAGTCCATGCGGTTGAACGCGCTGCCGAGCATGGCTTTAACGTTTTTTTCCATGTCTTTGGCAGGGCTGTTGGCGATGGTTTCGCTGATTTTGGAGCTGACTTCTTCAAAAAGTTGTTTGCCGAACATAATCCGTATCCTTTATTCAGAATGTATATAGAAATTCAAGTGGCTAT
>NZ_JBQCWY010000510.1:0-2213 GCF_051956955.1 Neisseria sp. P0021.S005
CTTTGTCCTGAGGTTTCAGGATTTCAGGTTCTTCGCTTTGTTTAGGCTGAGTCAGCTCTTTGAAAACGTTTTGGTTGCCTTGGTTCAAGAAGAACAAAATACCGGCAATAATACCTGTTGCCAGTATTAGGCCGAAAAAGAAACCGGACAAGCCTTTACCATATTGTGTAGATTTTTTCATGACTTACCTTGTAATAATGTGTTCAGACGGCCTGAAGTGAGACTGTCTGAGTTTGGATTCGATATTTTATCAATAACCGTTATAGACGGCAAAATCCTGATGCTTTGTTTACTCTAGTTTTACTTAAACATAAAGATTCAGGCCGTCTGACAAGTTAAAGGGCGCGACGGAAGCCGATGGCTTTCATCACATGGGTTTTGCTGACTTCTTCGTCGCCTGCCAAATCGGCCAGCGTACGGGCGACGCGCATGATACGGTGGAAACTTCGGGCGGAAAGGGACAGTTTTTCGAGCATGGTTCCCAAGGCTTCTTGCGCTTCTTTTTGGATGCGGGCTTTGCCATCGAGCTCGCCGACACTCAGTTCTGCATTGACTTTGCCTTGCCGGTTGTATTGGATTTTGCGTGCGGCGGTAACGCGTTCCAATACGGTAGCACTGGATTCGCCTGCCTCTTGTTGCATCAACTCGGCAGCGGAAAGGCTGGGTACTTCGATAGTTAAATCAATACGGTCGAGCAATGGCCCTGAAATTTTGTTGCGGTAGCGGGCAACGCTTTCAGGCGTGCAGCGGCAAGGTTTGGACGGATGGCCAAGATAGCCGCAAGGGCAGGGATTCATGGCGGCGACGAGCTGGAACTTGGCCGGATAAACGGCTTGGCGTGCGGCGCGGGAAATATGGATTTCGCCGTTTTCTAAAGGTTCGCGCAACACTTCTAATACTTTACGGTCAAACTCGGGCAATTCGTCTAAAAACAACACACCGTGATGCGCCAATGAAATTTCGCCCGGACGCGGGTCTGAACCACCACCTACCATAGCAGCCGAGCTGGCGCTGTGATGAGGGCTGCGGAAAGGACGGTTGCTGTCGAGTTGCTGTTGATGGTTGGGCAGGAGCGAACGCAATGCCCATACTTCGACTAATTCGTCTTCGGTCAAAGGAGGAAGGATGCCAGGCAAACGTTGCGAAAGCATGGATTTGCCCGTTCCTGGCGGCCCCATCATCAACAAGCTGTGTCCGCCTGCCGCTGCGATTTCCAAGGCAAGGCGGGCAGTATGCTGGCCTTTAACATCGGCTAAATCAGGAATTTTACTTTGTTCAGACGGCCTTTGCGTCAGCTTGCATTCGGTTTGTGTCAACGGTTCGATGCCGTTTAAATGCGCGGCCACTTCGCCCAAAGAACGCGCACCATAAACCGCGATACC
The DNA here is from genome assembly GCF_051956955.1 of Neisseria sp. P0021.S005. NCBI lineage: Bacteria > Pseudomonadati > Pseudomonadota > Betaproteobacteria > Neisseriales > Neisseriaceae > Neisseria > Neisseria sp. P0021.S005. The sequence continues at coordinate 1,383 of NZ_JBQCWY010000510.1, forward strand.
GCGCATAACGGCAGCCTGTTCGGCATTTTCTTGTGGCAATACGAACGAACGGCCTGCCTGCATTCCCTGCCATGCCATGGCCAGCGCGCCGCGTACGGGACGCAGCAAGCCGGACAGCGCCAATTCTCCGGCAAACTCATATTGCGAGAGCTTTTCAGGATTGATTTGTCCCGATGCGGCAAGAATACCTAAGGCAATCGGCAAATCGAAACGGCCGGATTCTTTTGGGAGGTCGGCCGGTGCGAGGTTGACGGTAATTTTCTTGGCGGGAAAGTCGAAGCCGCTTTGGATGATGGCGGCACGCACGCGGTCGCGGCTTTCTTTGACTTCAGTATCGGGCAAACCGACGATATTGAAATGTGGCAAGCCGTTGGCAAGGTGGGCTTCCACTTCGACCAACGGCGCATTCATGCCGCTTAAGGCGCGGCTGTAAACCAAAGCAAGTGACATGTTTCAGACGGCCTTATTCGGCAGCTTCGGTTTGTTGTTTGATTTCGGCAACAGCTTCTTCAGCAGCGGCTTCGGCAGCTTTCAAAGCCGCTTCTTCAGGCTCTTGAGCAGCTTCGAGTTTGGCCAAACGGGCTTCCAATTCGGCCAGTTTGGTACGGGTTTTAATCAAAACCTGTTGTTGGATGTCGAATTCCTCACGGGTCACCAAATCCATGCGGTTGAACGCGCTGCCGAGCATGGCTTTAACGTTTTTCTCCATGTCTTTGGCAGGGCTGTTGGCGATGGTTTCGCTGATTTTGGAGCTGACTTCTTCAAAAAGTTGTTTGCCGAACATAATCCGTATCCTTTATTCAGAATGTATATAGAAATTCAAGTGGCTAT
>NZ_JBQCWY010000511.1:0-2211 GCF_051956955.1 Neisseria sp. P0021.S005
TCGATGTCTTCGGTTTGCGTGTTGGCGCGTCCGAACAGGCTCTGCATACGGCGCATCAGGCGCTCGCCGTTGCGGCGGTTGAAAAAGCCGATGTCGTTCATCACGCTTTCCATGTGGGCGACCATGCCTTTGATTTGCTCATGGGTCGCAGCGTGGTCTTCCTGTTGAAGATGGGTCATGGGCGAATCGGTTTGGCTGAAGATTTCGTAGCACACGACCTGCACGGCTTGGGCGAGGTTGAGCGAGAAATAGTCGGGATTGCCGTTGATGGTCATCAGTCGGTTGCAGGCTTGGACTTCTTCGATGCTCAAGCCGAAAGTCTCGTTGCCGAAAACCAGTGCCACTTTTTCGCCTCGGTTGGCGGCCTGCAGTAATTCGGGCACCAAATCGCGCGGGGTTTGCAGCGGCGCGGTGATTTCGCGGCGGCGACTGGTCAGGGCGCAGGCGATGGTGGTGTCGGCAAGGGCTTCGTCCAAAGAGGCAGCAATGGTGGCATTTTCCAAAACGTCTGCCGCACCGGAAGCGAGGATGAAACTTTCTTCCGGTAATTTAAACGATTGCGGATGCTCCGGATCGAATACGGGCGGATTTTCCGTCATCGGCGTTGCCATCAGATTGGGGGCAACGATGGTCAGTTTGTGCAGGCCCATTGTTTTCATGGCGCGGGCGGCGGAGCCGATATTGGCGGGATGGCTGGTACGCGTGAGGATGATGCGGATATTGTCCAGATAGGCGGGCAGGGCGGGTTTTTCGGAAGTCATGTTTTGTTTTCTGTTTGTACGGGAATCAGGTATAATGCGCCATCTTTTTGTTTTCAGACGGCCTTTTTCCATGCCGTCTGAAATGTTCTTTAACAGCATCGGAAACGATTAACAGCCTCTTGTGTGCCTGTTCGGCGCATTAGGGCGTATTTTACCTGAATTAGGAAGAAAACCATGAATCCGTTTTTAAATACCGCTTTCAAAGCCGCCCGTAAAGCAGGGCAAATGATGATTCGCGCCGCCGGCAATCTGGATGCCGTCAAAGTAGACAGCAAAGCATTCAACGACTTCGTTTCCGATGTTGACCGCAGCTCCGAGATGATTTTGGTGGAAGCGCTCAAAGAAGCCTATCCGCATCATAAAATCACTTGCGAAGAAGGCGGCTCCCACGGTAAAGCCACCGCCGAGTACGAATGGATTATCGACCCGCTCGACGGCACAACCAACTTCCTCCACGGCCATCCCCAATACGCCATCTCTATGGCACTCCTGCACAAAGGCGTGTTGCAAGAAGCTTTGGTGTACGCACCTGAGCGCAACGACGTATACATGGCTTCCCGCGGCAAAGGCGCGTTGCTCAACGACCGCCGTATCCGCGTTTCCAACCGCATCGAATTGAACCGCTGCCTGATTGGTACCGGCTTCCCTGTTGTCGATCAAAGCATGATGGACAAGTATCTGGCGATTTTGAAAGATTTCTTGTCAAAAACCGCCGGCGGCCGTCGTGAAGGCGCGGCTTCTTTGGATTTGTGTGCCGTTGCGGCCGGCCGTTTGGACGGTTTCTTTGAGTTCAACCTCAAACCTTGGGATATTGCCGCCGGTGCATTGATTGTCCAAGAAGCAGGCGGCATCGTTACCGATATGTCCGGCGATGAAGGCTGGTTGGAAAGCGGCGACATCGTTGCGGCCAATCCTAAAGTATTGGCACAAATGCTGAAAATTATTTCTGAACACCAATAAGCTTTTGTAGGGAACGGTCTGTATTTATCGTGACAGGCTAGAGTTTAAACAATCGGTAAAAGGCCGTCTGAAACCTGAAATAGGGTTTCAGACGGCCTTTTATTTTGTTATTAACGGATTCGGATAAGAGCTGAAAATACGGCTTTTAAAGGAAGCGTTTTTAATTTTGTCTGTATTTTCTATTGCTTCGCAGTTATGATATGGATACGTTTGGCTGAAATAATGCCGCATGCAATCATAAAAATAGAAAGCAGAGGAGAATAATGAAACGAGATTTTGAAGCAGTAAAACGCATTGTTATTAAGATTGGAACCAGTTCGTTGGTGTTGCCAAACGGCAAAATCAATTTGGCAAAAATCGACCAACTGGCCTTTGTCATTTCCAGCTTGGTCAGTAAGGACAAAGAAATTGTGCTGGTGTCTTCCGGCGCGATGGGCTTTGGGCTGAATGTCCTCAACATGGAAAAACGTCCGGCGGAAATGGCGCAGCA
>NZ_JBQCWY010000512.1:0-2211 GCF_051956955.1 Neisseria sp. P0021.S005
TACGTACCCAAAGCACTGTACCCATCATCATGCTGACTGCAAAAGGTGACGACATCGACCGCATTATTGGTTTGGAAATGGGTGCGGACGATTATGTTCCGAAACCATGTACACCGCGCGAACTCTTAGCCCGCATCAACGCCATCCTACGCCGTGCGCAACACAGCAACGAACAAAACAACGCGCCTAACAGCATTTCTGTCAGCGACGTCGTTTTGTACCCGGCCAAACGCCAAGCCAGCATCAAAGACACTCCGCTCGAGTTGACCAGCACCGAATTCAACCTGCTCGAAGTTTTGATGCGCCACGCCGGACAAGTCGTCAGCAAAGAGACCCTGTCTATCGAGGCACTCGACCGCAAACTGGCTAAATTTGACCGCAGCATCGACGTACACATCTCCAGCATCCGCCACAAATTGGGCGATGCTTCCCTGATTCAAACCGTACGCGGCTTAGGCTACCTGTTTGTTAAAAACTAAAGATTAAACAGATCAATGAAACTGTTTCAACGCATCTTCGCCACATTTTGCGCAGTTATCGTCTGCGCAATCTTTGTGGCGAGTTTTTCATTTTGGCTGGTACAAAACACCCTCGCCGAAAACCAATTCAACCAACGCCGCACCATCGAAACCACACTGATGAACAGCATCGTTTCCGCATTCAACTCACGCGGAGACAGCGGTGCGCGCGAAATTCTTTCTGAATGGAAAAACAATCCGGTTTCCAATGCCGTTTATGTGATTACCGGCGACGATAAAAAAGATATTTTAGGCCGCAATATCGACAGCCTATCCATCGAACGCGCCCGTATTTTTGCCATCAATAATCCTGAATCTGATTTGGCACACATCGAATACGACCGTTTCGGCGAAGAATACCTCTTCTTCATTAAAGGCTGGGACAACCATCAGGCCCAACGCCTCCCTAGCCCGCTCTTCATTCCCGGCCTGCCGCTTTCGCCTATTTGGCACGAATTTATTATTCTGTCTTTCATCATCATCGTCGGCCTGCTGATGGCATACATCCTTGCCAACAATATTACCAAGCCTATTAAAATTCTTGGCGGCGGCATGGACAGAGTAGCCAACGGCGAACTCGAAACCCGCATTTCCCAACAAGTTGACGACCGTGACGACGAATTGTCCCATCTTGCCGTGCAGTTCGACAAAATGGCCGAAAAGCTTGAAAAACTTGTTGCCAAAGAGCGCCACCTGCTTCACCACGTTTCTCATGAAATGCGCTCGCCGCTGGCGCGCATGCAGGCAATTGTCGGCCTGATTCAATCTCAGCCGCAAAAACAAGAGCAATACCTCAAGCGACTTGAAGGCGAACTGGTGCGCATGGATACTCTGGTCGGTGAATTGTTGACCCTCTCCCGCTTGGAAACTTCCAATATTCCTTTGGAAAAAGAAAACCTCAAACTCGTTCCTTTCCTAACTAATTTGATTGAGGACAACCAAAGCATTGCCCACCAAAACAACCAAAGCGTTACCCTGAGCATTGACCCAAAAATCCCTGAAAATGCCATAGTCAGCGCCAACGAAGGCTATCTATACCGCGCCTTTGACAACGTTATCCGCAATGCCATCAATTACAGTCCAGAAGGCAGCACCATTCAAACCCATATCGGACAAGACGGAAAAAACTGGATTATCGATGTTACCGACAACGGGCCTGGCGTGGACGAAATGCAGCTTCCGCATATTTTCACTGCCTTTTATCGCGCCGACTCCAGCGCGCACAAGCCCGGTACAGGTTTAGGGCTTGCCTTGACGCAGCACATTATGGAACAGCACTGCGGTAAAATCATTGCTGAAAATGTCAAACCCAACGGCCTGAGGATGCGTTTCATCCTTCCCAAAAAGAAAGCCGGAGACAAAAAAGAAGTCTAAAAATAAGGCCGTCTGAAACTTTTCAGACGGCCAAAAACACAAATAAGGAACCATCATGAGCGCAACTGCCCAAACCGGCTACTTCTTCATGCCTGAACACATCATCCTCGTCGGCGCCAGCGAACGTCCGCACAGCCTTGGCGAACGCATTTTCAGCCATCTGCTCGGTTCTTCATATCAAGGCAAAATCACCCCCGTCAATCTTCGACACAGCAGTGTCGCAGGCATTCCCTCCTACTCCAGCCTCAGCAAAATCCCGGGCCAAGCCGACTTGGTTGTTGCCGTTATCCCGCCCGATCATTACGACTCACTGTTCAAA
>NZ_JBQCWY010000513.1:0-2208 GCF_051956955.1 Neisseria sp. P0021.S005
AAAATTGACAATCCGGGTTCGCCTGAAGCCGTTGAGGCAGATATTGTGAACTGGGTGAAAGCGCAAGGCTTGATTTAGTAATGATCAGAAATGGAAAGGCCGTCTGAAATATTTCAGACGGCCTTTTCCTATGGGATTTAGAATGTTTTTTGCGAATCAAGCAATAAGGTAACCGGCCCGTCATTGCAAAGGGAGACCTGCATATGGGTTTGGAATCTGCCGGTTTCGACAGTCAATCCATGTTCGCGCAAAAGTTGCGCGGTGTATTGATAAAGCTTGTCTGCTTGTTCGGCAGGGGCAGCATTGGAGAAGGACGGACGGCGGCCGCTGCGCGCATCGGCGTAAAGGGTAAACTGAGAAACCAGTAATATCGAGCCACCGACATCTTTGAGCGATAAATTTAATTTGCCGTTTTCGTCTTCAAAGATACGTAGGTTGGCGGTTTTATCCGCAATGTATTTGGCGTCCGCTTCTGTATCGGTGTGGGTAACGCCGATCAATATCATAAATCCGTTGTTGATTTCGCCACAGGTTTCGCAGGAGTTTTCGGACAAAACGTCAACTTTAGCTTGGGTAACTTTTTGGATAACAGCGCGCATGATGTTTTTGAATAAAAGAAGTTTGTAAAAAAGGGCGTAAGATACGCCCTTGGGGTTTAAATATAGTTTCAGACGGCCTGAAACCATTGAATTAATTTACGGATTAATGTCGTTTTCTTTTAAGATACGTTCGATCTGATTCTCGACTTTTTGTCGTTTAACGGCTTGGGCAATCTGATTGCGTACCAGTTCGAAAGGTTCGGCATTGGGATCGCGTTCTACTGCACTGAGTTTAAACAGATAAAAACGGCTTTCCATCTGAATCGGCTCATGCGTTACATCGCCTCGGTTCATGTCAGCAAAAGCGGTAGCCAGTTGAGGAGAGAGCTGCTGCGGAGAGATGAAGCCGTCGAACTCTTGTTCGGGGTTGGGATAGCGTTTCATCAGCTCTTCAAATGACAAGCCTTTGAGCAGCAGTTCTTGCGCGGCGCGTACTTCGTCGGCTGAAGCAAAGCTGACTTGTTGCAGCTTGATAATGCGTGTTTGCTGGTCGTAGAAACGGCGCAACTCAGCATCGTCAACCGCGGTTTGGCGTTCTAGATAGGCAGCGTATTGGTTGGCATAAAACTCAGCTTCAACGTTTTTAAGCTGATTCTGCACTTCCGCATCTTTGTCCAAACCAGCCTTGATGGCTTCATTTTTCAAAATTTCCAAAGTCTGCAAACGTGTAACCACATCTTTGCGGATTGCCTGGCCATCGGGTTTGGCAGTCTGGTTGGGATGTTGATCGGCCTGTCTCAATACTTCGGCGACCATGCTGTCGATACGGGCGGGATCGATTTCAGGCGCTTTGGCGGTTGCTAAGCTCACGGTTGACAAGGCGAGGATAGCCAAAACGGCAGTTTTGGGCTTGATGTTCATGTGAGTTCCTTATTGCCCGCCGCTATCACGGCGGGCACCTTATATTATTTGTTGACTTTGATGCTGGCTTTTTTCAGTAATGATTGAATGGCCGCATCAACACGGGCTGCCTGTAAGTCGTTGCCAATCTCGTTTTTAGCGGCTTCGTAAGAAGGTACAGTAACGTTACGACGGTCATTGACATAGAAAACGGCGTACAAATTACCGTTTTGCAGTGGAGTTTTAGTGTGTGCACCTTTTTTCAGGTCTTTGACAGCAGCGTAAAGCGGAGGCGCTGATTCTTGCAAATCTTTAAGCGGAACATAAGCTTTAGGGATGCCGCCGGCTTTTTTGGCCGCTTCGTCAATTGAGTATTGGTTCAATATCGAAACAAAGCTTTTTTTCGCATCCAAATCGGCAATGGCTTTTTGGGCATTGCTGCTGCTGTCGGTCACGATTTCGCCCAGTTGGACTTCCTGAGTACCTTTATAGAAGTTGCTGAAGTCGTTGTAAGCGGCTTTGACATCTTTTTCTTGGACAGGATATTGACGGACGATATGCGCCGCGAAAGCTTGGCCTAACAAATCATTTTCGAAAACTGCCCATTCGGTTTTGAATGTGGCTTTTTTATCTGCACCTTGTTTGGCGGCATCGGCACGCGCTTGCTCCAATGCAGTTTTGAATTCAGCGCTTTGATCCAGTTTTAATTTTTTAGCTTCTTGGGTAACAACAGTGCTGATAACTTGGCGTTCAGTCAGCATTTGACGCA
>NZ_JBQCWY010000514.1:0-2196 GCF_051956955.1 Neisseria sp. P0021.S005
CCGAGCGTTCGGGTAGGTTGCTTGAGCACACCAGCAATGATGTGCCTAGAGGAATGACTGTCCGCGACAGAACCCGGCTTACCGTCCGAGCTGTATGTCCCCATACCGCGGCAGGTTTTTAAAACCTACCGCATTTTTATAGAAATAAAAAGGCCGTCTGAAACCTGAATCTTGGTTTCAGACGGCCTTTTTTTAAACCGCTGTTTATGGACGGTATTCCGGTTTCATGCCGTTGGGCAAGAGCTGCCATACATAGCCTGTGGTTTTCATTTTGCCAGCCACTTCGCCTGCCTCGTCGCCATAGCCCCAGAAATAATCCACACGGACCGCGCCTTTGATCGCGCTGCCGGTATCTTGCGCCATAATCAGGCGGTTGAGGGCTTTTTTGGTAATCGGATGAGCAGTGGCGACAAACAGCGGTGCGCCAAGCGTGATGTAGTGGCGGTCGATGGCACCGGCGTATTCGCCCATCAACGGCGTACCCAATGCGCCCACCGGGCCGGAATCACTGCTGCCGGTCAGCTCGCGGAAAAAGACGTAGCTTGGATTTTGTCCCAAAACTTCGGCAAGGCGGCCGGGGTTTTGCTTCATATAGGCCTTGATGCCCTGCATACTGGTCTGACCCAGCGGCAGATAGCCTTTGTCCGCCATATAACGGCCGATGGAAACATACGGATGTTCGTTTTTATCGGCAAATCCGACACGGATGTATTTGCCGGACGGCGTTTTCAGACGGCCCGAACCTTGAATGTGCATAAAGAAAAGTTCGACCGGATCATCTGCATAACCCAAAATCGGCGCTTTGCCGTTAAGCGCGCCGCCGTTGATTTGGCTGCGGGTGTGGTAAGGAACAAAACGACTGCCTTCAAAACGGCCTTTCAGCGCAGTACTGCGTGCTGTAATCGGGAATCTGGACAAGTCGGCCGTGTATGTGCCGCTGTTGTCGATGACGCCGCTGTTTGGGCCGGTTTGACGGATGCGGACGGTGGCTTTGCTGCCCCTCAAGTTTGCAGCCAGCGGAACGGAAACAAAATCGTTCGGAATGCCGTAAATAGGGAAACGGGATTGGCTTGTGGATTTGTCGTCGCCGTGCAGGACCGGTTCGTAATAGCCGGTAATGGTGCCGGCAGGATTGCCGCCGTTATCGACGCGCCATGCGGTGAAATAGCGCTCGAAAAAGTGTTTGGCTTGGAAATGGTGCACCGGTGTTTGCATGGCTTGGATACAAACGTCCTGCCAGCCTTGGCGGTTTTTAAGTTTTTCACAGCCTAAGCGGAAAGATTGCAGGCTTTTGGCGAAGTGTTGGGTGCTCCAGTGCGGCAGTTCGTTGTAGGAAACAACGGTGTAGTTTGCTCCTCCCCCGCTTACAGTCGTACCGATGGGATCAGGCGTACCGGTGGGGCGATCAGGACCTTTGATAACGCTGGTGTCGGTTTCGGGAAGATTTTTAATGCTTTTGCTCGGGCAGGCGGCAAGAATGGCTGCGGCAATACTGACGAGCGTAATGCGGTACAGATGTTTTTTCATGGAATCAATAGCGTGTCGAAAGGCCGTCTGAAAGCTATTTTTCAGACGGCCTATGTTGGAAAGTGCTGATTTTAACACAAAAAAGCGATTTATCGGCGCGGCGGCAATTTGACGACAACCGTATCGGCCAGCATATCGTAGAGCGTGCGACGGTTGCGTTTGACGGAGAAGAGCATGATGAAGTTGATGAAAGTCATAAGCAGAGAAACCAAATCTCCACCTGTTTCATTTACTGCCAACATTACCGCAATGACTATAATACCGACAATGAATGACCAAGCCACTTCGCGTATCAAAACCGTACCACCAAAACCCGGATTACTACCGTCACTTTTTAACACCCGGATGCCCATAATTTTTTTACCTAAAGACTGACCGTCTCGGCTCATGTAATACAGTTGGAAGATACCAAAAACCAAATAGACAGCCAAAGAAATAAAAAATGTTATGACTGCATAGTCAGGAGTATTAGAAAGAGAAGACTCCGAAACTAATTCTTTGCTTTCATCAAAAGTGAAAACTACCATCACAATGAATGGTACCCATATCAAAAAAGTAAACAGATTATTCAACAAATATGCCGCAACCCTCGCCCCCGGCGAAGCAATATGGACATCTACTATTTCTGTTTTAGGCAAATCCGACAAATTGATTTCGCTCATTTAATCT
>NZ_JBQCWY010000515.1:0-2189 GCF_051956955.1 Neisseria sp. P0021.S005
GAATGTCCATTCGGCCGTTTTGTCTTTTCCGTTTTGACGGTATTCGAACACGGCTCGGTAGTCGGTGTCGTATTCCAATGGTTGTAAAGGAAACAGCGCAAATTGACGTTCGGTCAGGAGGCGGTTCAGGTCATTATCTTTATCTAAGATTTTGACGTCTCTGATTTCTTTTGTGTCCTGATACAGTTTGAACGAACGCATTTTGACCGGAGGCGATTGTTCTGAGAACGCGATGCTGACCGGATTGCCGGTCATTTCATAATGCGGCATAGGGTCGGGACGTTCGCCGTGGAAAACCGGCGAAGCGAAGTTGCCTTGCGGATAGGTGATGTAAGGCCGGAGTTTGCGGTTGAAAATTTCATCCGCATAAACAATGGCATGACCATGACAGGCATCTTGGTAAAACGAACGGCTGAGGTCGGATAGGGGGCGGTTTTTTTGGCAGAGGCTGTTGAATCTGCTGTCGCCCTGATTGATGCTCAATGCGATTTGTTTGCCTTGCGATTCAAACGCCGCACCGGCCTCGTCGATATTTTGATCGAGTAAGGAGAGACGGTGGTAAATCGCCGTCATCAAGTTGTCCAGCTGATGTTGGGCAGGAAGGTGGTCGTTGATTTTTTCGTTTGGCGGATGCTGGTCGGTGCTGACGTTTTCGTGTACGCCTTTATAGGCATAACTGGCTCTGCGCGTGCGGTCTGATGGGCGTGGACCTGTATAAAAGGGATTGCGTGTATTGTGTTCGTCATGTCCGTCGTCAGGGTTTTGCAACAAATAGCGGGCATGATTACGCGCTGCGCGTTCAAGTGTGGCTGAGTGCGCCAGTGCGGGCAGATTGGCTGAGGCGCGGAGGAAGTTTAAATACGCCAAGGCGTCAAAATCGGCAACGGCAGTACGATTTTGCGGCGGTTGGGCGTAGATGAGCTGGTCTTCGGAATAGCGATGGGTTTCGTAGTATTGGAATATGCCGAGGGCGACGGCAAAACCACCCAGCCAGTAAAGAATGTGTTTCATTATATGTACTGCGTTCAGACGGCCTTGAGCTACGGCTTTTCCCCTTGAAACTCATGCCGTTAAATGATTATTTTGATAGCGGCTTGACTTGGAATGCTTCAGGATGGGATTTGAAATATTCGACAGCAATAAATCCGCCGCCAATAATAATCAAGAGGGCAATGGCCATGCCGATCATCGCTAAAATGAATTTGTCCATATTTGTCCGTTTGAATGAAGGCCGTCTGAAACACTTAAAAGCGTTCAGACGGCCTTAAGTCAGGTTAATTAACGTTCGATTTGCGATACGTCGCGTACTGCGCCTTTGTCGGCGGAAGTCGCCATTGCGCCGTAGGCACGCAGGGCTGCGGAGACGTAGCGGTCGCGGTTTTCCGGTTTCCACGCTTTGCTGCCGCGCGCTTCCATTTCGGCACGGCGTGCGGCAAGCTCTTCATCGGAAATGACAAGGTGGATGCTGCGGTTTGGAATATCGATTTCGATGGTGTCGCCTTCGCGTACCAAACCGATTGCGCCGCCTTCTGCCGCTTCAGGCGAAGCGTGACCGATGGACAGGCCGGAAGTACCGCCGGAGAAGCGACCGTCGGTCAGCAGGGCGCAGGCTTTGCCCAAACCTTTGGATTTCAGGTAGGAAGTCGGGTACAGCATTTCTTGCATGCCCGGGCCGCCTTTAGGGCCTTCATAGCGGATGATGACGATATCGCCAGCCACGATTTGGTTGCCCAAAATACCTTCTACTGCGTCTTCTTGGCTTTCAAACACGCGGGCGCGGCCGGTAAATTTGAGGATACTCTCGTCCACGCCTGCGGTTTTCACTACGCAACCGCGTTCTGCGATATTACCGAACAATACTGCCAAGCCGCCGTCTTGCGAGTAGGCATGCTCAACATCGCGGATACAGCCTTTTTCGCGGTCGAGGTCGAGGGTTTTCCACATACGGTTTTGCGAGAACGCCTGAGTAGTGCGCACGCCGCCTGGAGCCGCTTTGAAACGCTCGATGGCATGGGTGTTTTCAGGGTTGGTCACGTCCCATTTTTCAATCGCGTCTTTCAGTGTCGGCGCGTGGATGGTGTACACGTCGGTGTGCAGTTTGCCTGCTTTGTCCAATTCTTTCAGGATGGCGAAAATGCCGCCGGCGCGATGCACGTCTTCCATGTAGTAGTCGTGGTTGTTTGGCGCGG
>NZ_JBQCWY010000516.1:0-2187 GCF_051956955.1 Neisseria sp. P0021.S005
ACTGCAAGCCCGTACCGCCAACAACCGCGTGGTCAACTTTACCGGCACACCCGACATGATCAACCAAATGATCGATTTGGAAATCACCGAAGCCTACACCTTCTCCCTGAAAGGCAAACCGGTATAAACACACACAAACAAAGGCCGTCTGAAACTGTTCAGACGGCCTTTATCTTGGTTCGGCCCGGCATTATCTGATTCATGTATTTTTATTACCCGAACAAAAGGCTTTTCAGTATAATACCGCCCGAAAATTCCCTTATCTGTTGAGAAGTTAAGGCCAAAAACCAAACTTTTTGCAGACCAATCCGACGATGCCGTCCCGCAAGCGGCTTTCCCAAAAGGAATATTTTTAAATGAGTTCTTCAAATCAAAGCGTTTTGGAACGATTGTTCAACCTGAGTGCCAATCAGACCAACGTCCGCACTGAAATCATGGCCGGTTTGACCACCTTCCTCGCCATGTGTTACATCATCATCGTCAATCCCCTGATTTTGGGCGAAACCGGTATGGATATGGGTGCCGTATTTGTGGCCACCTGTATCGCTTCCGCCATCGGCTGTTTCGTGATGGGCTTTGTCGGCAACTACCCAATCGCCCTTGCGCCGGGCATGGGCTTGAACGCCTATTTTACCTTTGCCGTCGTCAAAGGCATGGGCGTGGACTGGCGTGTGGCTTTAGGTGCCGTTTTCATTTCCGGCATCATTTTCATCCTGTTCAGCTTCTTTAAAGTGCGTGAAATGCTGGTCAATGCGCTGCCTATGGGCTTGAAAATGTCGATTGCCGCAGGTATCGGCCTCTTCTTGGCATTGATTGCACTCAAAGGCGCAGGTGTGATTGTGGCCAACCCTGCCACATTGGTCGGCTTGGGCGACATCCACCAGCCTACCGCCCTGCTGGCGATGGCAGGCTTTGTCATGGTGGTTGCACTCGGCCACTTCCGCGTCAAAGGCTCCATCATCATTACCATTCTGACGCTGACCGCCGTCTCCACCGTCTTGGGCTTGAGCGAGTTCAAAGGCGTGGTCGGCGAAGTCCCGAGCATTGCGCCAACCTTCATGCAGATGGACTTTAAAGGCTTGTTTACCGTCAGCATGGTCAGCGTGATTTTTGTATTCTTCCTGGTTGACCTGTTTGACTCTACCGGCACCTTGGTCGGCGTTTCCCACCGCGCAGGCCTGTTGCAAGACGGCAAACTGCCGCGTTTGAAACGCGCCCTACTTGCCGACTCAACCGCCATCGTTGCAGGCGCCGCCTTGGGTACGTCTTCTACCACCCCTTACGTTGAAAGCGCGGCAGGTGTTTCTGCCGGCGGCCGCACCGGCCTGACTGCCGTTACCGTCGGCATCCTGATGCTGGCCTGCCTGATTTTCTCGCCGCTGGTTCAAAGCATTCCTGCATTCGCTACCGCTCCCGCCCTGCTCTATGTTGGCGCGCAAATGTTGCGCAGCGCGCGCGAAATCGATTGGGACGACATGACCGAAGCCGCACCGGCATTCCTGACCATCGTCTTCATGCCGTTTACCTACTCGATTGCCGACGGTATTGCGTTCGGCTTTATCAGCTACGCACTCATCAAGCTCTTGTGCAACCGCACCCAAGACGTACCGCCTATGGTATGGATTGTCGCCGTATTGTGGGCATTGAAATTCTGGTTCTTAGGTTAAACCGCTCAAAAGAACAGGCCGTCTGAAAACTTTTCAGACGGCCTGTTTTATTTTACCCAGCGTTTAAAGCTGTCGGTAAAAGATTATTTTTTCACTTTTTTAGCAGCAGGTTTAGCGGCAGCTTTCGCGCCTTTGTCCAATGCGCAGAAGCGGGTAATGATTTGATCAACCACTTCTTGTTTGCCGTTTACTTCGGTAGTACCACGGATAGTCAGCATATTGCCGTCAACTTTGTCTACGTTGGCTGCAGTGGCTGCTTCAGCAACCCAAGCGACATTGCCACCCCAGAATGCGTTTACATCTTTGCTGCTGTCAGTGATACGGAACAGATTTTCAGTTAATTGACCTTTATATTTTACTTGGGCGGCAACAACTTCATTGCCTTTGAAGCCGTACATTACGCTCAGAGGCTCTTTGCCGTCTTTACCGCATTTGTAGTGAACTTCTTTAGTACCGTCGATAGAGTCTACTTTCAAAGTATTAGGTACTGGAGCTTGAGCTTGTTGAGCCTGAGCTTGAG
>NZ_JBQCWY010000517.1:0-2177 GCF_051956955.1 Neisseria sp. P0021.S005
TGAAACTCTATCTCTTCAGCTTCCGCAACCACGGCGACTTCCATGAAGACTGCGTCAACATCATCATGAAAGACCTCATCGCCCTGATGGATCCGAAATACATCGAAGTATTCGGCGAATTCACACCACGCGGCGGCATCGCCATTCATCCGTTTGCCAACTACGGCAAAGCAGGCACAGAGTTTGAAGCTTTGGCACGCAAACGCCTGTTTGAGCACGATGCACAATAATCCCGTTCAGACGGCCTAACCGCCCTTTTTATTGCGAGACTTTCTCTATTGCACGGTCTCGCAGGGCTTCATGCCGTCTGAAAAACTTCCGAAAGATTTCTATGTACGAATTTACCGCCGCACAGCAGAAGAAAGCGCTCTTCTGGCTGGTGCTTTTCCATATTTTTATTATTGCCGCCAGCAACTATCTGGTACAGTTCCCCTTTCAAATTTTCGGTATCTTTACCACTTGGGGCGCATTTTCCTTCCCCTTTATCTTCCTCGCTACCGACCTGACCGTGCGCATTTTCGGCGCACCATTGGCGAGACGGATTATTTTTTGGGTGATGTTCCCCGCCCTGCTGCTCTCTTACGTCTTCTCCGTCCTCTTTCATGACGGCAACTGGACAGGCTGGGCATCTTTGGCCGAATTTAACACCTTCGTCGGCCGTATCGCATTGGCCAGCTTTTCCGCCTATGCGCTCGGGCAAATCCTCGATATTTTCGTGTTCAACAGATTACGCCGTCTGAAATCATGGTGGATTGCCCCCACAGCTTCTACCGTTGTCGGCAACGCTTTGGACACGCTGGTGTTTTTCGCCGTTGCCTTTTATGCGAGCAACGATGAATTTATGGCGGCAAACTGGCAGGGCATCGCATTTGTCGATTATCTGTTCAAACTCGCCATCTGCACACTCTTCTTCCTGCCTGCCTACGGCATCGTATTGAGCATCTTGACCAAAAAACTGACTTCCTTAAACGTCCGCCAAGAAATGCCCGAATCGGTTTTAGCCAAATAAACAATAGATAAAAAACAAGGCCGTCTGAAACTGTAATCGTTCAGACGGCCTTTTATGTTTTCAAATGATTAACCGGTCAATTGTTTGGTAATCAGTTTTTTCAGCGGCGGGAAGTTATTGCTTGCACGCAATACCAAACCGCGCAGCAGTTTCGCCGGAGCAGTTTCATTGGTAAAGAGTTTCAGCAACATATTGGTGCCGTGGTAAATCGGATGGGCGTGGAACATATGCTTGGTACTGTATTTTTCCAGCAGGCTCTTCGCACCAATATCCTGACCGCGTTGCTCGGCTTCAAGCACCAATTTAGCCAAAAGATCGGCACTTGCCAGACCCAAGTTGAAACCGTGCGCAGTAACCGGATGCATACCGACCGCGGCATCGCCGATCAGCGCGCTGCGTTTGCCATAGAAACGTTGGGCAATCATACCGACCAAAGGATAATTGTGAATAGTGCTAACCAATTCCATATCGCCCAAACGGCCTTTGAGTTGCTCTTTCACGCTGGCTGCCAATTCTTCCGGCGACATGTTTTTAATCGTTTCGGCTTTATCGCTGTCTACCGTAATCACTGTATTGGTCAAGTGTTCTTCCAAAGGCAGCAACGCAATGGTGCGGCCGTAATGGAAGCATTCATATGCGGTATGCAGGTTGGACAAAGTATGCTTCATGCGGCACACAAACATGGTACGGCTGTAATCGTGCATATCGGAAGAAATGCCCAATTGACGGCGTGTTTGCGAGAAACGGCTATCGGCGGCCAACAACAGACGGCCGGTCAATACTTCGCCGCTTTCCAAAATAACTTGCGCCTCATCGTCAGAAGTTTTGACTTCTTTAACATTGGTACCGGCCAGGATCTTGACGTTGTCCAATTTGGACACGACTTCATAAGCGGCTTTACGGATGTTGTGATTGGAAATCAAATAGCCCAAGCAATCGGCAGGCTCGCCGCGCGCCTCAGTCGGTTGCGGGAAGTGGAGCTGGTAATCGGAATGACCGTTCAACACTTTGGCATCGCGCAAAGGATAAATTTCGTCTTTCGGAATCAAATCCCACATACCCAATCGCTGCATGATTTCGCGCGACAAGTGCGTCAGTGCGATTTCACGGCCGTCATACGGCGGATTTTGCAACACTTCTAAAGGACTTCTTTCAATCAGGGTTATGT